>JADFOP010000045.1 GCA_022562795.1 Nitrospinota bacterium | reverse complement strand
CAATTTTCGCAACCTGGCGGAAGGCTCCATCCAGGGGATTCTCATTCAGCGCGATCAAAAACCGTTGTTCATCAACCGGGCCTTTGCCGAAATGCTCGGGTACGAATCGCCGGAGGAAATTTACCGCCTGGGGACCTTGGCTCCTCTCTTGGCGCCCGAGGACAGGAAGCGGCTGACCGCGTATCGCAAAGCCCGCATGAAAGGGGACCCCGCGCCGGCTCACTATGAGGGACGGGCCATGCGAAAAGACGGCTCGCAAATCTGGCTGGAAACCCTCGTCAGCGTGGTGGAGTGGGAGGGCCAGCCGGCCATCCTGGCCACCGGGGTGGACATCAGCGAGCGCAAGCGGATGGAGGACGCCCTGAAAAATAGTGAGCGAATCATGAAGACCGCCGAACAGGTTGCTCATTTCGGTAGCACGGAATGGGATATTGTCGAAAATAAACAATTTTGGTCCGATGAGATTTTTCGGATCCTTGGGCGGGAGCCTCAATCATTTGAGCCCAGCGAAAAAGCGTTTGCGGACATTTTGCATCCCGAAGATAGAAAGCGGGTATTGCTTGCTATGAGTGACGCCGTGAGAGAGGGCGGAACGTTTGAAATCGAGTGCAGGATCGTGAGGCCGGACGGTACCCATCGTGCGTTGCTCGCAACGGGGGAAGTCTTCCGCGACGAGTCCGGGAAACCCCTGCGAATGACCGGCACGACGCAAGACATAACCGAGCGCAGGCACCTGGAGGTACAATTACATCACGCGCAGAAAATGGAGGCTATCGGCACCCTGGCCGGCGGCGTGGCCGTAGAGGTTAGGGCCTCAGCCGTGCCCGTCATCGAGGGAACCTGGCCGCTCGCCGAGGCAGGCATAGTCCCCGGCGGGACGGAGCGCAACCTCTCCCACGTAGAGCCTCATACGGTCTGGCCCGAGGGGATGGACGAGACGGCCAAGCTCGTGCTGGCCGACGCTCAGACCTCAGGGGGTCTCCTGATCGGGGTTCCCGAAGAGAGGGCCGATGGGCTGCTCAAGAGGCTTGCCGACGCAGATGGGTCTTTTTCCACCGAGGTCATAGGGCGCGTGACGCACGAGGAGGCGGCCGGGACCATCACAGTCCTTCATTAGAGGCTCCTTGCCTTGGACCGCCTCCGCTGGTTCGTCCGCGACTACATCGAACGCCACTCCCACCCTGTCAACACTCTCCTACACCTGGTAGGCGTCCCAGCCGCTCTGTACGGTCTAGTCCGGCTGTTGGGGGGCGCGCTCTTGAGCGGGCTCGGCTGGCTGGCTTTAGGCTACGCGCTTCAGTGGATGGGCCACCGCGCCCAGGGAAACGAAGTCGGCGAGTGGATGTTGCTCAAGAGCCTCGCCGCCAGGCTCCGCCGCCGGTGAGGGGCCTCGGAAGGACTTTCATATGAGGATGGAGACTAGACCAATCCCGGCTGGGTCGGATGCTCACCTGCGAAGCTCGAATGTCCCTTGTTTGGACGACATTCCCATACAGCCCTCGATAGAATAGCTTCCTACAACCTTCTCGCCCTCGACCTCGCCCGTAAAGCGAACGACCCCGGGGCAGCCCCGCCCGGCCACCTTGCCCTTCAGGCTGAGCCGCCCGGCCTCTACTCTCCCAGAGGCGCTCCCTGTGGCCCCCGAGCCCAGGCGCCAGGCAGCCTCCACGACGCCGGCCCGCTCCACCGCCACAACAGTAAGGGGCCTCTCCCCCTTTTCGCTATCGGCGAAGCGGCCGTACCAGGTGCCCGTAAAGCCCCCTGGGGGCTTGGCCGCCTTGGCGCTGTCGTGGAAGGCGTAAAGCTTGCCGTCCATCGAGGGCTGATAGAGCGTGCCGTCCCGGTCGAGGACGGGCGAGCCGATGAGGGTCCCCTTGGTGGAAAAGCTCCACAGGAGCTCGGGTTTGCCTAGAAAGAAGCCGGCAGGGGGCCTCACGGCGTAGAGCTTACCGTCGTCGGCTCCGAGGTAGACTACGCCGTCCGAGCCCACGGCGGGGGAGGTCTCAATCGTGGTGCCGATCCGGTACTCCCAGGCTATCTTGCCCGCGGGGGTGACGGCCAGGAGGCGGCCGTCCTTGGGGCCGAAATAGAGCGTCCGGTCTGGCCCCACGGCTGGATTGGAGAAGATACCGTAGGTGTCGAACCAGGTCTTTAGGCGCCATAGGACCTTCCCCGTGGCCCGCTCGAGCGCGTATAGAACGCCGTCGTTGCCACCGATAAAGACGGCATCTCCAGAGAGGACGGGGGATGTTTCGATCCCGCCCGTCGCATCACGCTTGCCAGTCGAAAATGTCCACTTGATCTGCGGGGTCCGGCCGACGCCCAGGTCGGCCAGCGCGTATAGGTTCCCGTCCATTGAGCCGATGTAGACGGTGCCGTCGGCGTCTTGGGCGGGGCTTGAAATCAAGGTGCCACCGGTCTGGAAGGTCCACTTGAGCCTGCCTGTAGACGACCCTGCCTCGGGTGGAGCGATGGCGTAGAGCTTCCAATCATCGGCGCCGATATAGATGGTGCCGTCCGGGCCGATTACGGGTGAGGTCTCGATGGTCGTGCCGAGCTTGAACCGCCAGGCCACCTCCATGGCGATGCCCTTCTTAGGCGGGCGAAGCGCGTAGAGGTAGCCGTCCTTGGCTCCGTAATAGATGAGCCCCTGGCTGTCTACGGCGGCAGTGGAGTAGATTGCAAAGGTGTCGAAGGCGCTTAGATGGACCCACCGGATGGCTCCGGATGCGGGGTCTAGTCCGTATAAGATCCCGTTGTTGGAGCCGATGTAGAGTGTGCCATCGGGCCCTATGGTGACGTCGTTCTCGAAGCCGCCTAACTTCTCGGCCTCGCCCGAGTCAAAGATCCATTTCAAGTGATTCGTTTTGGGGCCCTTGGCGCCGTTGAAGCCCGTGTGGCCGGGGTCGTGGCGGTACATGGGCCATGGGGTCTGAGCCGGACCGGCCGCCTCGGCGAGGCTCGACCCACACGCGACGAGCCCAATGGCGAATATGATCAGAGGCGCCCAAGCCAGGCTCCGGGTGCGGCAGTTCAAACCAGGCTCCTCATTACATGAACAAGCGGGCCGCCAACCCGACGGCCCCCCTACGGTCCGCCAGGCGGGGCCTCAGCCACCCATCCAGGCCCCAGTACCGACCGGCCCTGGTCGCCAGAAAGACCAGGTGGGGAAGAATCTGCAAGGGCCAAATCCAATACCACTCACCGGGGACCGAGAAGCTCCCCAGGGCGATGTTGACCTGCATCCCGAAGCCGGCCAGGCCGCCGAGAACCACAACGGTTCCGGTCAGCAAGCTCAGCCCGATAAAAATCTCGGTAAAGAAGGTCATGTAGCCAAAGAAGGTGAAGTTCGGCAGGACCACCTTTTCCAGAAACGCCTTGTACCATCCGAAGGTCGGGTGGTTGATCTCCTTCCAAATCCAGCCGTAGAGCCAGCCGAACTCCTCGCCCTTCCACGGCGCCTTCTGGAGGGCCATGTCGATCCACATGAGACCGATGACGCTGCGGAATAGGGCTAGAGCGAACAACCCGAAGGCGGGAGGATTAAGTCGCGAGGATAAGCCCATGCGGCACCTCCTTAGGTTGCGCGGACTTCGATACGCCCGGGGCTCTCATTGTGAGGCCCTCTTCCCACCAAACGGCGGCAGGGCTCCATTTATTCCAACGGGAAGGCCGCGGCAAGGTACGTCGGGGAGACCCATCTACTATAATACTTTATGTTATCCGAAAAAGCGGAAAAAACCGTTACGCGGAAAATCGCGGAAAATCGCGGAAAAAATAGTGGCCGGGCCTCGTATCGCGGCCCAATTTGGAATATGATTACCAAATATCAAGTTTAGTAGGAAAGCCCGATCGAGCCCGGATAGAACCCAGCGAGCGGACGGACACCCCCGGCTGAGCTATGGACATTCCACAGGCAGGCCCTCGCCGACTCCGGGTGACGGCCATCATCCCCGCCCTCAACGAGGAGGAGGCCATCGGCCCCGTCGTGGAGGGACTCATGCAAGCAGGCTTGAGCGATGTCGTAGTGGTGGACAACGGGTCTGACGATGAGACCGCCGGGCGCGCCCGCCAGGCCGGTGCACGGGTGGTGGGCGAGCCCCGGCGTGGATACGGCGCCGCATGCTGGGCCGGCCTCCAGGCTGCTCAGGAAGCCGATGTGGTGCTCTTTCTCGACGGAGATGGGAGCGACGACCCCGCCGAGGCCTACCGGATCCTCGATCCTCTCCATAACGGAACGGCCGATCTCGTGCTCGGGGCCCGTATCGCCCATGGGAGCGAAGCCGGGGCCCTAACGCCTCAGGCCCGGCTCGGCAACTGGGTCGTAACCAGGCTGATCCGCGCCCTCTACGGCCTCCAGCTCACGGACATCCCATCCCTGCGGGCCATCGCCCGCAAAGACTTGGAGAGGCTGGGCATGGCCGAGCGAACGTACGGCTGGCCGGTGGAGATGGTGGTAAAGGCGGCCAAGCACGGCTACCGCATCCACGAGGTGCCCATCCGATACCGGCGACGCCGAGGGGGGACGAGCAAGGTGGCGGGAACCGTCAGGGGGACCATCCTGGCGGCCTGGTACATGCTGACGACCACCCTCAGGCACGCCTGGAGGAATTGAGAGAGCGATGACCGCCACCTCGCAGGGAAGGAACCTTCTGCCTATACCCCCGACCTGCCTCTACATCGAGGTGACGAACCGGTGCAATTTAAAATGTGTGACCTGCATAAGGACCTTCGAGACTAGGGAGGATGCCCACGACCTCACTTTCGAGGAGTTTCGGGAAGTGGTTGACCAACTCTCGTCGCTCGAGCGGGCAGTCCTCCACGGCATTGGGGAGCCGATGCTCAACCGGGACCTGCCGCGCATGGTCACCTATCTCAAGGCCCGCGGCACCTACGTCCTGTTCAACACCAACGCAACCATTTTGACTCCCGATTGGCAGAAGAGCCTCATCGAGTCGGGACTGGATGAGCTACGGGTCTCCATGGACGCCGCGACCGAGAAAAAGTACGAGCAGATCCGGGGCCTCCCGATGCTCCCCAACTTGATTGCGAACTTAAAGGAGCTCCACCAGCTCAAGCAGCGCCTCGGGGTCTCGTTGCCCCGCGTCTCGCTCTGGCTGGTCGGGCTCAAGGAGAACATCCACGAAATGCCCGCCTTTTTCAGTATCGCCGAGGAGGTGGGGGCCGATGAGGTCTACTTGCAAAGGCTCGTCTACGCCGACGGCGGACCCGAGGGAAGTGTCATGAGCCGGAACAATTCGCTTCATGGCTCCGACGAAAGAGAGGTGGATGAGTTGCTCAGGTTCTGCGAAGAGCTTAGCCGCAAACACGGAATCGCCTTTCAAGCCTCCGGGGCCACCGACCCCCGGCATAGCATCGAGGGCGCCAATGACTCTCACCCCTGGCAGGCCTGCCGGCGGCCCTTCACCCTCATGTACATGACCGCAAACGGAAATATTTTGCCGTGCTGCATCGCCCCGTTTGCCGTCGCCCTCCACGAGTATCCGAGCATTATCTTGGGCAACGTACGGGAGCAGTCGCTCGAGGAGATATGGCACGGCGAGCGCTACCAGACGTTCCGCAGCCAGCTTATGAGCGCCGAGCCGGCCACCCCGTGCCAGGGCTGCGGTGTGGAGTGGAGCCTTTAAGGATCGGCTGCTGATACGCCGCCGACGAGGGAGCCAGAGACCTCTTGACGACTACGGGAAAGCATCCGATGGATAACCCTCTTGGGGGGAGCCGTAGAGCGTGTGTGCTCATGGCCAAGGTCCCTATCCCGGGCCAGGTGAAAACCCGCCTGCTCCCGCTCTTGGACGAGGAATCCTCAGCCCGGCTCTACGCCTGCTTTCTTATAGACATGGTCGAGGCCGTCGAGGCCGCCTTCCCCGGCCTCTGCCGGGTGGCATACACGCCCGCGGGCGAGGGCGAGCGGCTTCGCGGGTTGCTGCCCGAAGGTTGCCCCTTAATACCGCAACGGGGCGCCCACCTTGGGGAGCGGCTCTACAACATCTTCCACTTCCTCCTTCTCTCCGAAGGCCTTGAGTTTGCGCTGGCCGTCAACAGCGACAGCCCCACACTCCCTATGGGCCTGGTGGCCGACGCTTTCGCCCGGCTGGAGGAGCCCGGCGTCGACGTAGTGTTGGGGCCAGCCGACGATGGGGGCTACTATCTCATCGGGCTCACCAAGCCTCAAAAACACCTATTTGACGACATTCCGTGGAGCACGCCGGAGGTACTCCCAACGACGCTTAAGCGAGCCGCCGAGGCGCGCCTCCGCCCGGCGCTCCTTGAGCCCTGGTACGACGTGGACGACCGGGAAGACTTGCGCCGTCTCTGCAACGAGCTCGAAGAGGTGGGGTCGGACGGGCTCGCGCCCACCACGTGGGCCTGCCTCCAGCAGTTTCGCGCCGAAGGGAGGCTGGAGGCCCTATGAGCGTTCGAGAGACCCGCTGGTTGAAACCCGGCCTGCCCATCGTTGGGCTGGGGCTCGTGAGCATTGGGCTCTACGGCTGGATTGGGCTGGGAGAGGGCTTGCCCGGTGTGGCGGCCAGCCTGGGCGTGGCCTCGCCCTTCAGCGCCTTCGTCATGGTCTCTTCCATCCTCTTCCTTCTCTACGGGGCGGCCGTGGCGTTGCTTTGGCGCATGGAAGACACCCCCGGTCTCCTGGTCCTTCTATTCTGCATGGCCGTCCTCTTTCGGATGGTCCTGGTGGCTTCTCCACCCTCCCTCTCCAGTGACATGTACCGCTACATCTGGGACGGCCGGGTTCAGGCCCACGGGCTGAGCCCGTGGGCCCATCCCCCCGGCGACCCGGCCCTCGCGGAGCTTCGGGACAAGACCATCTACCCCCATATCAATCGCAAGGGAGCCCGGACCATCTACCCGCCAGGCGCTCAGGCCGGCTTTCGGCTCATCTACAAGCTCGTCGGCGATAGCGTAACCGGCACGAAGGCGATGATGGTAATGGCGGACCTGACGACCATCGGTCTCCTGATGGTCCTCTTGGGACAGATGGGGGTCCCGCTCCATCGGGTCGTCCTCTACGCGTGGAACCCCCTCGTAATTGTAGAGGTGGCCCACAGCGGTCACCTCGACCCGCTCTACCTGCCCTTCTTGGTGGGAGCCTTCCTGGCCCACCGGGCCGGAAGACGGTCTCTGGTCGGAGCCCTCATTGGCCTCGCCACCCTGACAAAACTCTACCCCGCCCTCCTCGTGCTGGCCTTTTACAGGCGAGGAGACCGCCGGATGCCCCTGACCTGGGCGGCGGTGGTCGGGCTCGGCTACCTACCCTACATCGGCCTCGGCTCGACGGTGCTCGGCTTCCTGCCCACCTACCTCTTCAATCAATATGAGGAGTTCAACCAGGGGGTGCGCCTTTTCGCCCGATCTCTATCGGGAGGGGGCGGGGAGCAGTTCAACCTAATATATCTGGCGGCGGCGTCTCTCGGCTTGGCGGGGCTGGCGTGGCTTATCTCCCGACGGGACGATGGAACGGTGGACCAAGCCGCCAAGCGGGGGCTCCTCCTTGGAGGGTTCGCCCTGTTCGTCGTGACGCCCGCACTCCACCCATGGTATCTCCTCTGGCTTCTCGTCCTGGGAACTATCTCACCGTCTGTTACCCTCTTCGCAGCGAGCTGGGCACTTACCCTTTCGTATCTGAAGTACGCCCAGAGGCCAGAGGTCCTGCCCATGGTCGTGCGTCTGGTGGAATTTCTCCCCATCCTCGCCCTTTTGACATGGGAGCTCATGCGTCGCCGGAGCTTGGGGCGGCAGTGGGACCATAGTCGATCGGCTCTAATGGCCCCGACCGGGTTCCGCTCCCCCGTGTATAGGGAGAGCCCCTCGTGAGCGCCCCGTTGACAGTGTGGGATACCGTTTTGATGGTGGTCTATCTTGCCTCCCTGGTAGGGCTCTTTAGCTACGGGGTCAATTGCTACGTCCTGATGATGTTACACAGGCGGCACCGGGAGGCGTGGACCGCTCAAGCGAGGGCTACCACGGAGGCCTTCTGGAGCAGGGGCTCCGCCGAAAGCTGGTTGCCGACGGTAACGGTCCAGCTTCCCATCTACAACGAGCAGTACGTCGTGGAGCGCCTCATAATGAACGTGGCCGCTCTCGATTACCCGCGCCACCTGCTGGAGATCCAGGTGCTCGACGACTCGACCGACGAGACCACCCCGATCGTTGCTGCCCTCGTAGACCGCTATCGTTCTGAGGGCCTTGAAATCCACCACATCCACCGGACCAACCGGGTTGGCTATAAAGCGGGGGCCCTAAAAGAGGGGCTCCGGGTAGCCAGGGGAGAGTTTGTCGCCATCTTTGACGCCGACTTCACGATTCCGAAGGATTTTCTCCTCCGCACCGTTCCCTTTTTCGAAGACGAGTGTGTCGGCATGATTCAGACCCGCTGGGGCCATATCAACCGCGACTACTCGCTCCTGACCCAGGCTCAGGCCATAGGCATAGACGGCCACTTCGGCGTCGAGCAGGGGGCGCGGGCCTGGTCGGGATTGCTGATGAACTTCAACGGAACGGCGGGCATCTGGAGAGCGAGGGCCATCGAGGAAGCTGGGGGCTGGTTGGACCGCACCCTGACTGAAGACCTCGATTTGAGCTACCGGGCCCAGCTCAAGGGTTGGAAGATGCTCTACCTCCCGGAGGTCGTCTGTCCCGCCGAGCTCCCCGTACAGCTTCAAGGGTTCAAAACCCAACAGCGACGGTGGGCCAAGGGCTCCATCCAGACGGCCAAGCTCCTACTGCCGAAGATTTGGCGCTCCCACTTGCCCCTTTTCACCAAGGTGCAGGCAACCCTTCACCTGACCCACTACATGGTCCACCCCCTCATGCTCTCAGTGGTGATCCTCTCCGTGCCCCTGCTGGCACGAGGTTTTTACTTCTCCTCCTGGGCGCCCCTACTGGTGACTGTGACACTGCTCGCCCTGGCCAGCTTCGGGCCGTCTTCCCTCTACTTCTACGCCCTGGGCCAGTTCGGCCCCGAGGGCCGGGCCCGGTGGCGCTACCTCCCGCTGCTGGTCTGCCTGGGGACGGGCATCGCGCTCAGCAACAGCCGTGCCGTCCTGGAAGCCCTCGTTGGTCACTCTTCGGAGTTCGTCCGTACGCCTAAGTTCAAGGTCGAGCGCAGGGGGGATGCTTGGGCGGGCAAGCGGTACGCCACCGCCTTCGACCGGACGGCCGTCGCCGAGCTATTCCTGGGGTTTTACAGCCTCTTGGCCCTGGGGCTTTTCGTCATTCATTGGAAACTATTTGTGTGGCCCTTTATGGTAATATACGCATCCGGCTTTTTCTACGTAGCCCTACTAGGAATTAACCAGCGCAGGGAACAGAACGCTGCCGCCCGACAAGGCCCCGGCCAGGCAGGGGTCGGCCTGGAGGCGGCTGCGGAGGAGCCCTCCGTGGCGACCGGCTCTGCTTCCCTGCCCGTAGAGGAGGTTCTTTGATGGGATCGGTCAAACAACCGCTTCAAGCCTTCTGGTTCACAATTAACCAACAGTGTAACCTCGAGTGCGCGCACTGCTTAACTAACTCGGGCCCGAAGGTGAAGGCCCCAATTCTCAAGCTAGCCGACATCCAGCGCATCGCAAAGGAGGCCCTCGCGCTCGGTGTGGAGCGGTTTTACGTAACTGGCGGGGAGCCGACCATGCACCCCGAGTTCTTCGAAATCGTGGAGTTCCTCCAGGGCCTGGGAGAGGTGGTCTTCTTCACCAACGGCACGCTCTTCGACGAGGAGGCAATGGACCGGCTGGAGGCTATTGCGGACAAAGACCGGATGGAGGTTCGTGTAAGCTGGACCGGCTACCACGCCGATTCCTATAAAGAGATGCTCCCCGAGGATCCGGAGATGCTCTTCCCCTTGGCGACCTTGAAGGAGCTCAAGGCCCGGGGATTCACCACGTCGCTCGTCGCAATGGACGGAAGCGGCGACAAGAACCTGGGGCTATTTCCCACGCTCAGGGGAAAGAAGGTGACCAAGGAGATGCCGCCGGTCGGCAGGATGTTTGCCGGCTGCGACGGCTCCAACTCCCTAAGCCTCTGGATGGACGGGAGCATATACACCTGTCCCCCGCTCACAAAAATTGCCCCCCACAAGCTCGGCAACCTAAACACCGATTCGCTTGAAGAGGTGGCGGCGCGGCGTCCCGACATGGTCGAGACCCCCCAATGCACCGTCTGCTTTCAAAACGAGCCGTGACGCTAGAAGCCTAAGGAGGGACGGCGTCCCTCCCCGATTCGAAGTAAAGCTTCTGCAGCGGGCGGCGAGGCTCACTCGAAGAAGAGCGAGGAGGGCGATGGCCCCAATAGCGGTCTGGGTGTGATCCATCTCTCCAATTTCCCCAAAGGACCAAATCCCTAGCCGCGGCCATAGCTAGGAGATACTGCCAAACCACTTATCTATAGGATAGGGCTTTAAGGAGCTCGGTTGAATAGACTAAATACCCAATACCCCTATTACAATTTACTCGTAGCCTTCCCATCCAAATGTTGGTCCGCTAGACTTTGTCAATGACACCAGCCAAATGCTGACATTCTATAGCTCTGCTTAACTATTTGATACTTAAAGACAATTTAAGGGATTGCCAGTGCATCTGCATGCGTGGTTGCGGTCTAGATTTTTCTGTTGACATCCTCTCCTAAAGGGCGTATATTTATTTATACCCTAGCGGGGTATAAAGATTCGGTAGGGATTTTAGCGGGGGAACAATGTTAGACGAGCAAGGGTCTAAAGATTTAGTCAGGCGCCTCAGGAAGATCGAGGGCCAAGTGCGTGGCCTCCAGCGGATGGTCGAGGAGCACCGGTACTGTATTGACATCCTCACCCAGATCAACTCCGTGGAGGGAGCCCTTCGGCAGGTCGAGCGCCTTATGCTTCGCCAGCACCTGGAGACCTGCGTCACCGACGCCATCAAGCACGGTCACACAGATGACCAGCGACGAAAGATAGACGAAGTAATGAGATATTTCTCCACCCAGAGGCGATGATGCCCTCAAGGCCAAGATCAGTGATACGGAGAGCGTTTCCCTTCAGGGGCGGGACTCGTTCCAACATGATGGTTCTGGCTCTCCTGGCAGGGCTGTTCTTGCTAGCTCCTCTGCTCTGCGGCACGCACCACGCCACCCACGATGAGATGGGCATCTCCCACGGTATTTGCGCCTCGGTCACAACGATGGCCGTCGGCGCGGCGCTTACAATTCCCCTGGTGTATCTGCCCAGCATCCTATCTCTTGCCCCCTTCCTCCTCGCTGTTCCACCCCTTATCGACCCCATCACTAAACCGCCTCAGTAGTCTCCTCCTCGAACTCGACGGCTGCGTTCCATCGAGAACCTTTTCTTCCCCTTGTTGCAGTAAAAGATCGAACCTTGGAGGAACCCATGAAGGCGACCCACAACGAGACCCATGAGGCGAAACGGGCCGCCAGCCTCTCGCACGGCTTTTGGATGATTGTATGCTGCCTCGTCCCAGTCGTCTTAATCGGCGTCATCGCCTACAGCGGAGTGTCGCTTAACGGGATCGGCATCCTGGCGGTTTTCCTTCTCTGCCCCCTCATTCACTTCTTTATGATGCGCCGGGGCCATCACGGACACGGGGATGAAATGGACGGGGGTAAGTGAGGTCGCCATGGAGATAAACACCAATACGTACGGTCTCTGGGCCGCGGTTGCCTTCAACGTGCTCCTATTCGGCCTATTCGTTGTCGGCTTCTTGAAGCCAATGAGAAAGCGGGAGTGGCGCTCCATGGGCCTGATGACGGCATTCCTGGTAGCGCTTTTCACCGAAATGTACGGCTTCCCCTTGACCATCTATATCCTCACTTCCATCCTGGGCCGTTCCTATCCTGTTCTGGACCCCTTCTCACACAAGAACGGCCATTTGGTGGCCGTCCTGATGGGAGGGAGCGTTGCTGCGTGGGCCCTGGTCATGGTGGTGAGCAATGGGCTTATCCTGGTAGGCTTGACAATGATGGGGCGCGGCTGGCGCAAAATTCACCGGGCCAGGGGCGAATTGGTCACTGACGGAATCTACGGAACGGTCCGCCACCCTCAGTATGCAGGGTTGTTGGTCTTAGTGCTCGGGTTCTTGATTCAGTGGCCGACCATCGCCACGGTCCTCATGGCCCCTGGATTGTTTCTGATGTATTACCGGCTCGCGCGCCGGGAGGAGGCCGAACTGGAGGCCGCGTTCGGGGAGGAATATCGGCGATACAAGAAGCTCGTACCGGCCTTCTTGCCCCTGGGGCGTCTCCCCGTCGCGGCCGAACATCGAGGGTAGGGCCGTGTGTCACCTGATCTTGATGATGCCCCTGCTAGGGATCGGTCTCTTCTACGTAATGCCAATGGCCTGGGCGGCTCCGCTCTACGGAGTCGTCTTGGTGGTCTCGGTCGTCCTCTACGGTCTCATCTACCGCGCCCACCGACAGCCGGTGGCCTCCGGGAAGGAGTCCATGTTGGGAAGGGAAATCGTGGTTGCAGAGAGCTTCCAGGGCCAGGGCCGTGTTCGGTATCAGAACGTCCTTTGGAAGGCCCGCTCCCCGGAGCCTCTCGCCTCAGGCGATCGTGCCACCATCGTGGGAATGCACGGGATGACGCTTCTCGTCCAACGAGCGAGATCAGGCAAGTCCGAGGTTAAGTCCTGCGGCTGCCAGACAACCTGCAGCTGCCAGGAAAAAAGAATGGCCCATGTGGTTCCGGTCGGCCTAGAGCATAAGGAGGAAAAGTCATGAAACCCCTCTCAATTCGCACTGTGGCATACGCCACTGGATCGTTTCTTGCCATCAGCTATTTGATTTGCGTCCTCTGGGACCTTCTGGTGCCCAGTGCCGCTATGTACCAGTGGTGGAGCCCCCTGCTGCCTGGCTTTCGGTGGTTGACGTTGCAGGGGTTCTTAATCGGGTTAGCCGAGACCTTTCTCTATGGCGTCTACGCGGCCGTGGTCTTCGTCCCACTGTTCAACTTTTTTAACCGCCGATTTTCCCCAGCGGGCGGCCGACCGCCTCTCAAAGTATGAGAGGCCCGAAGAGGGAAAAAGGAGGAAAGAGCAATGAAAACATGGTTCGCGGTACCCGTAGCGGCCGCGGGCATGGTTTTGATTGTGGGCTCGGTGGCTTTCGCATGGGCCCCCAATGCGGATGGTCCTAAGGGAGTCTCAGCCGTACCAGCAAGGGCTTTGGTCACCGGACTTAGAATGGCTGCAGAGGCCTCTGGGACTTCTAAGAAGGTAACCCGTAGCCACTCCGGGGGGGCTATCACCATCGATGTAAGCTGGCTGAAACCTGAGGATGTCTCAGCGGCTGAGGAACTCAAATTCGAGGTGCGCATGAACACCCATTCGGTCGACCTTGAGCAGTACGATATGGGCCGCCTGAGCCGCCTGGAAACCAACGGGGGCCTAAGCATCGAGCCTTCAGGATGGTTCAACCCCGGCGGTGGCGGTCACCACCGATACGGCGTCCTGAAGTTTTCAGCAACGAGGCCGGACGGCTCGCCTGTCACCCGCCCCGAAACCCGCTTCATCGAGGTTGTGATCCAGGAGGTGGGAGGTGTCCCCGAGAGGCGCTTCCGGTGGGACCTCACCCTAACCAAGACAGAAAATTTGGGCCCAAGGCCCGACGGAAATTCAAGGCTCGCAATGTATGGAGGTAAGTAGGATGAGAGTGCGCTGGTATGTCGTGATGATGATGGTAGGGCTCTTTGGCCTTGTCGGGGTTCGTTCCCTTCAGGCCAATGACTCCAACAACGAGGTTCCCGCTTCAAAGCTATCCAAAGGGATAGCCTACGTGGCCATGGGGCCGTCGCATAACGTTGCGGCCATCGACATTGCCACGGGCCAAGTCATGGGTACCCTGGCGGCTGGGTGGAATCCACATGGGGTGGCGGCCACCCCTGACGGGCGTTACCTGGTCACCACCAGCCGGAAGCTCAAGGCTAACTCCTCGCCTGTACCGATCCGGGTGGCTATCCTCGACACCAAAACCTTCCAGACGTTGGCCCGCCTCGATGTAGGGGGCGACAGCCACCACGCCTTCGTCAACCCCCAGGGGAATCACGCCTACGTCAGCGTGCCCGCCCGAGGAGGGATTGCCGTCATCGACATCCCGAGCCGCCGAGTCATCAAGCACGTCCCGACGGGGAAGAGAGCCAACTCCATCGTGACTTCCCCTAATGGTGGGGTCATTTACGTAACCAACAAGGGCGTCGACACCCTCTCGGTAATCGATGGCAACACCTTCGAAGTCGTCGCCACGGTTCCGCTTGGTGCCGGACCTGATCATTTGACCATTGATGGGGCGGGCAGATGGCTTTACGTCTCGAACGCCTTCTCCAACGACGTCTCGGTGGTGGACCTGGAGGTGAGAAAAGAGGTGGCTCGCATCCCTGTGGCCCAGGGGCCCCATGGCCTGGGACTCTCGCGCGACGGGAAGGTTCTCTACGTGGCGAGCCGCGGCGGGAAAACGGTCGCGGCTATTGACCTTCACAGCCGGAAAGTGGTGCGGATGAAACCCCTCGGTAAGGGTCCGGGCCACCTGACCGTGACACCCGACGGCAAGCGCATCTACGTGAACGACGAAAAGCTGGGCAAAATCTGGGTGCTGGAGCCCGAGACCTTGACGGTCCAAACAAGCATCCCCCTTTGGCCCGAGCCCCATGAGACCACGGTCGTCCTCCCCATCGGCCGACATGGGGGGAAAGGGGACTTCAGAGCCGGAGGACCGCTGCCTCGGCAAAAGGAGTAGCCGAGGGGCTTAGAAAGGAAAGGAGGATATGTGATGAGACGATTCATGATCCCACGGGTGGCCCACTGTAAGGACGGCTGCCACCACCCGTCCTGGGCATGACGCAAAACTGCCCACCTTAACCAACAAACCCTTGTTCCAGATGATGGGAACACCAGCGTTCGATGAAGGGGGTCAGGCAACCGGCACAAGAGGGCTTGTAGCATTAAACGGGAAGAACAATGAGTCCTAATATAGGGACATTACCAAGGAGGGGTGAAGGAGATGGATAACTGGATATGGATTGTATTGCTCGTGGGTCTTTTCTGGTTCATGCACAGAAGCGGGATGGGCTGCTGCGGAGGACATCAACATCGCCGTGGTGAAAGTTCTGATGAGCACGGCGGGGCCGACGAGCTGCCTCGTCGGGAAGAGAGCCAAGAGATTGAGGAGGGAGTGAAAGCAAAGCGGCGGTAGCCTGCCGGTCGTCGGGCGACGGTGCGCCTTCCAATAACCATCTGCATTTTAGCCACGACGGGCCCCCGACACGGGAGAGAGGGCCAACAGGAGGATCGAGTCCCATGGGCAAGAAGAAAAAGGCCAAGGCCAGGACAGGCGTTGCCAGGCGCCGCCTAAAGAAGTGGTTTACTCCGGTCGTCGGCGCTTTCCTCATCCTAGCCGCCGCTGTCGGCTACTACTTCTATGCGAGACAACCCAGCCCGGCCGAGCTTCAAGCTGCCGCAGCCAATTGCTCGCTGGAGGAGGTCGGACTGGCCGAGCTGCGTTCTGTTTTGCCATCGTCCTTCTTTGTTGGCCGGGTCCGTACGGCCTACGCTACGGCCAAGGCGATACCGGCCGTTTTGGACCGGCTCTACTGTTACTGCCGCTGCAAGGAGAACATGGGCCACAAGAGCCTACTTTCATGCTACGCCGACACCCACGCGGCCAACTGCAACGTCTGCCTCACCGAGGCGGAGATGGCCGCAGAGATGGTCGGCGATGGCCTCTGTCCCGATGAGGTTCAGCAGGCCATCGACCGGCGCTTCGGATAGACCTAAGGGGAGTACCATGAAACCTGGTAATTTTCTACTTTACGGACCAACCAATCAACTTACGCGCCCTTCGTCGAGTCTGAGCATGCCGGGCAGCCTCTACGAGGCTCGGGCCTTTCTTGACAGGGGCTCGACAAATCCCCATGTTAGAATGACTACACCCAGGAGGGGTGCTGCCCCCGACGAGAGAGAGAAACCTCATGGTACGTGACCCCGTCTGCGGGATGGAGGTCTCCAATAGCATCCTCACCGTCGAGCACGACGGTGAGACCTATGCCTTTTGCTCCTCCTCGTGCCAGGGGGCTTTCTCATCCGACCCCGGCGCCTACCTAACCGCAGAAGCGACCGATGTGTCGCAAGATGAACACCAACAGGCCGCACCGGCCGCCGAGCCCGGCCTTGCCCATCTGGCCGTTGCCGTCGAGGGGATGCACTGCGCCTCGTGCGCCAAGCGCATCGAGGAGACTCTCGAGAACCTCGACGGAGTGGACGCGGCGAGCGTCAACTTCGGTGTCGGCCGGGCGCATCTCACGATCGACCCCGCCCGCTTCGAAACCCACAAGGCCCGCGAGGCTATCCAGGCCATCGGCTACGATCTGGCCGCCGAGCGGACCGTTCTCTCCATCGAAGGGATGCACTGTGCGTCGTGTGTCTCTAAGATCGAACGGTCCATGAGGGCCCTGCCGGGCGTCGTCGAGGCCGAGGTCAACCTCGCCACGGCCCAGGCCCGGGTAGCCTACCTGCCAGGGGTCGTGGAGCGCACAGACCTGGTGGCAGCGGTGGAGCGGGCCGGCTACAGCGCGGCGCCGCTGCTTGAGGCGGACGAAGATCCCCTGGACCGCCGACGGCGGCGTCAGGCCGCCGAGGAGGCGACCTACTTGAGGCGCTTCGCCCTCGGCGCTGTGGCGACGAGCCTCATCCTCCTCGGCACCTTCGGGGAGTGGCTCGGCCTGCCCCAGGGCCTGCCCGTGCTTATCGATCTGCTGGGCAGTCCGCGCCCGCCCGTGCGCCTCGCCGCGCAGAAGAAGCTCGTCGCCCTTACCGGCCGCACCAGCACGGCCCAGCCCTCCGCTGACGAGCCCCGCAAAGCCGCCTTCACCCGCATGGAGTGGGAACGCTGGTGGGAGGAAAACGCCAAGGAGCTGCGCCTCGAGAACACCTGGGCGCCCGAGAACAAGCGCTGATTTTCAGGATAAAAGACCGATATCCCCCGTTTCTTCACTGCCACCCGCTCCTCTCTCAGCTCCTCCCGAACACCACCG
>JADFOP010000044.1 GCA_022562795.1 Nitrospinota bacterium | reverse complement strand
CCGAGATGTTGGCGATGCCGCCGAGGTTGAGAATGAGGCGGCCTCGGCGGGGATGGCGGAATAGCAGGGCGTGGCCGTGGGGAGAAAGCGGGGCGCCCTCGCCCCCGGCGGCCACGTCAGCAGACCTGAAGTCGGCGACCACAGTGCACCCCGTCCGCTCGGCGATCACCGCCGGATCTGCGATCTGAAGCGTGGCTGCCCGCCGCCCTTCCCCCTCAGAGGGTCGAGGTCCGTGAAAGACCGTCTGGCCGTGGGAGCCGACTGCGGCTACGGAGGCCAGAGGCGTCTTGGCTCTGCGTGCGATCCGGCGGGCCGCCTCGCCGAATACCTCGCCCAGCTCCACGTTTAGGCTCGCCAACTCCTCGAGGCGGACCCGGCCCGCACCAGCCGTTTTGAGAACTCGAGCCCGAAGGTCCGGGGGGTAGGGGAACGTGGCGAAGGCCTTGAGCCTCACGCCTACGGCGCCACGTCGGTAGCGCTCGACGGTCGTTAAGGCCGCGTCCACCCCGTCGGCGGAGGTGCCGCTCATAAGACCGATGAACTGGCGGGGCCCCCTGCGCTTTCTCCCCCTTCGGATGGCTGAACCTGATTTTCGCACGACTCGGCCTCGCTGTATGAGGTGCACCGCCGCAGATTATGGCAGAGCCCCATGGAAGGCGTCAACGGCAAGACTGACCAAGATGCCTTGACTTCTCAAGGGATTGGCTATAATATCCCTTCGGATGACGGAGAATTTAACAACTACATTTTATTTCCCGTTCCCCCCGCATGACCTAGTTGGACTCATTTCACGATGAATGTTCGTAAAGCCGTTTTCCCTGCCGGTGGTCTGGGACCCGGTTCTTGCCAGCGACTAAGGCCTCACCCAAAGAGATGTTGCCGCTAGTGGACAAACCGCTTATTCAGTACGGGGTCGAGGAGGCCGTCGCCAGCGGAATTACTCAGGCGATCATCGTCACGGGCCGGGGCAAACGGGCCATCGAGGATCACTTCGACGCCTCCATTGAGCTTGAGCACACCTTGGAGGCGAAAGGGGAATTCGAGCTCCTCGAGGAGGTCCGTGCCATTGCCGATATGGCGAGCTTTTGCTACGTGCGCCAGAAGGAGGCTCTGGGCTTGGGCCATGCAATCCTCTGCGCTTCAGGGGCGGTGGGAGAAGAGCCCTTCGCCGTCGTACTGGGCGACGATATCATCGACTCCGAGGTGCCGTGTCTCAAGCAGCTCCTAGAGGTGGCAGTCGAACATCGCGCCTCGGTGATCGCCCTTGAGCGGATCCCCGGTGAAGCGATCGGCCGCTATGGGGTCATCGCCGGCACCCAGATGGGCGAGAGGCTCTGGCGCATAACGGACCTGGTGGAGAAGCCGACTCCCGAGGAGGCTCCGAGCGACCTGGCCATTATTGGGCGTTACATCTTGACGCCTGCCATATTTCCTCTGCTAGCTGAGACAAAGCCCGATCGACGAGGGGAGATCCAGCTTACCGACGCTCTGAGGGCCCTGGCGGCTGAGGAGCCCGTCTACGGGGTCGTTTTCGAAGGCAAACGGTACGACGCCGGGGATAAGCTCGGCTATCTTCAGGCAACGGTGGAGTACGCTTTGAAGAACGGAGAGTTGGGAGAAGCCTTCCGAGACTACCTACGTTCTCTGATGATATGATATCATACCCTGAGAGAGGTTAGACGTTCATGAAGACCAAGTCCCAAGCGCCCGCCATTCCTCCCGAGAGTGGAGAGCAGTTCGAAATCCCAACAACCCTTCCGCTGCTGCCTGTTAGGGATATCGTTGTGTTCCCTTACATGGTCCTGCCGCTCTTCGTCGGTCGGGAAGGCTCCATCCAGGCTGTGGATGACGCCTTAGCCTCCCACCGTATGCTCATGATGGCAACCCAGCGGGATGCCGATCTGGAGGAGCCGGGCCCCGAAGAGCTCTATTCCATCGGTACAGTAGGCATGATCGTTCGGATGTTGAAGCTGCCCGATGGGCGGGTCAAGGTCCTCGTCCAGGGGATGTCGAAAGCCCGCATGACGGAGTTCATACAACGAGAGCCCTTTTTCCGAGTCCAGATCGAACTCTTCGAGGACCAGCCCGATGCGGAGGTGTCAGTCGAGGTTGAAGCCCTCATCCGGAACGTCAAGGAGCAGCTTGATCAGGTAATCACCCATGGCAAGGCCATCCCTCAGGACGTCCTCATCGTAGCCGAGAGTATCGAGGAGCCGGGCCGGTTAGCTGACCTCGTAGCCAGCAATTTGGGCTTAAAGGTCGAAGACGGTCAACGTGTGCTGGAGATAGATGATCCAGTGGAGCGACTCAAAGCTGTGGCCGATCTTCTCAACCGGGAGTTTGAGCTTATCACCATTCAACATAAAATTCAGACCGAAGCGAAGGAAGAGATGACCAAGACCCAGAGGGAGTACTTCCTTCGGGAGCAGCTTAAAGCCATTCAGAAAGAGTTGGGCGAGACGGATGAACGGTCTGAGGAGATCGCCGAGTACCGACAGAATATCGAAGCAGCCGGGATGTCCGATGAGGTTCGGGAGGAGGCCGAAAAGCAGCTCAAGCGGATGGAGCGGATGCACCCCGACGCCGCCGAAGCGAGCATCGTTAGGACCTACCTCGACTGGATGGTGGAGCTGCCCTGGAGCACCTCCACCGAGGACTCCCTCGACATCAAACTGGCCGCCGAGGTTCTCGACGAGGACCATTACAATTTGGAAAAAGTGAAAGAGCGGATTCTCGAGTACCTGGGGGTGAGGAAACTCAAAGAGCAGACAAAAGGCCCGATCCTCTGCTTCGTTGGCCCGCCAGGGGTGGGCAAGACCAGCCTCGGCAAGAGCATCGCCCGGGCCCTTGGACGCAAATTCGTGCGCATCAGCCTTGGCGGGGTCCGCGATGAGGCAGAAATACGGGGCCACCGCCGAACCTACGTGGGCGCCCTGCCGGGTCGCATCCTCCAGAGCATACGTCAAGCCGGCTCCAATAACCCTGTATTCATGATGGATGAGATCGACAAGGTGGGGGCCGATTTCCGAGGTGATCCCACCGCGGCGCTTCTCGAGGTCCTCGACCCCGAGCAGAACGCCGCCTTCTCCGACCATTACTTAGGGGTGCCTTTCGATCTATCCAAAGTTATGTTCATCACGACGGCCAACCTCATGGACCCCATCCTCCCCGCCCTGAAAGACCGGATGGAGGTCATCACCATCCCCGGCTACACCGAGAACGAGAAGTACCACATCGCTCGGAAGTTCATCATCCCCAAGGTGTTGGAGGAGCACGGGCTGACCCCCGAGCGGCTGACCATATCGCGTGACGCCCTATACCGAATCATCTCGCACTACACGCGAGAGGCGGGCCTGCGCAACCTCGAGCGGGAAGTAGCGGCCATCTGTCGGAAGGTGGCCAGGCGGGTTGCAGAGGGCGAGGAGAAGAATTTCGGGATCTCTGTATCGAACCTTCACTCCTACCTCGGGGTGACGAAGTTCTTGCCCGACACCGAGGTCGAAGCGCCCCAGGTGGGTGTGGCCAACGGGTTGGCGTGGACCCAAGCGGGTGGTGAGATACTTAAGATTGAGGCCACGACCATGAAAGGCAAGGGGGAGCTGACCCTCACCGGCCACTTGGGCGATGTGATGAAAGAGAGCGCCAAGGCCGCCCTTTCATATCTGAGGGCCCGTGCCGAGCGGCTCAAGATCGACGAGAAGTTCTTCTCAGAGCACGATATCCATATCCACATTCCCGCCGGCGCCATCCCGAAGGATGGCCCATCGGCCGGCATCGCCATGGTGGTCGCACTGACCAGCGTTCTGACGGGCATCCCCGCACGGAGCGATGTGGCGATGTCGGGCGAAATTACGCTGCGTGGCCGGGTGCTCCCCATCGGTGGGATCAAGGAAAAAACTCTCGCCAGCCAGCGGGCAGGCATTCCCCACATCATTCTGCCCAACCGAAACAAGAAGGACCTGGAGGATATCCCCCGCCCAATTCGGCGAAAGATGGACTTTATCTTCTGCGAGACCATGGACGAAGTGCTCGACCAAGCCCTCATGAGGCCCCCGGCCGAAGGCTCTGCGGTAGGCGAATCGCCAGACGACGGAGGCGCCTGATGCCTTTCCACACGGTCGACGGCGAGGCGATAAAAGCCGGCAAGGTCACCGATGTTTACTTCGCCAGGACGGTGGAGATTCTCCGGGCCAAGGGGATTCGCAAACGGTGTGTGGCGGAGGTGGCCCTAAAGACCCGCAGGCCTGAATGGGACTTCGGGGTGATTGCTGGCCAGGAGGAGGTGGCAGAGCTTTTGACGGGCGTGCCCGTCGACGTGAGGGCCCTGCCCGAAGGGAGCTTCTTTAAGCCGGACGAGCCCGTTGCCGTCCTAGAAGGCATCTACACCGACTTCGCAGTCTTCGAAACGGCCCTGCTCGGTCTGCTCTGCCAGGCAAGCGGCATCGCGACCGAAGCGGCCCACTGCAAGCTCGCCGCTGGTGACAAGATGGTCATAAGCTTCGGGGCCCGCAGGATGCACCCTGCGATCGCTCCGATGATCGAGCGCAACGCCTTTATCGGCGGCTGCGACGGGGTGTCAGTGGTGGCCAGCGCCGAGATGATCAATGAGGAGCCCGTCGGAACCATCCCCCATGCCCTAATCCTCATGCTCGACGGGGTGGCCGAGGCCACCCTCGCCTTCCACGAAGTCATCGACCCAACCGTGCGCCGGGTCGCCCTGGTCGACACCTTTGACGACGAAAAGTTTGAGAGCCTGAAGGTGGCGGAGGCCTTGGGTAAAGACCTGTGGGCGGTACGTCTAGACACTCCCGGCTCCCGCCGGGGCAACCTGCGCCAGATTATTGAGGAAGTGCGCTGGGAGCTCGATCTTCGAGGCTACGAGCACGTGAAGATCTTTCTTTCGGGAGGGATTAGTGCCAAGGACATCGCCGAATATTCGGACATCGTGGACGGCTTCGGGGTGGGTACGTCGATCTCCAGCGCAAAGGTTATCGATTTTTCCCTTGATATAGTCGAAATCGAAGGCGAGCCGATCGCCAAGCGAGGGAAGTGGTCCGGCCGCAAAGAGATTATCCGGTGCGCCGCCTGCGCCGCTCGGGCAGTGGTGCCAGCCGGCAGCATACCGGATAGCTGCGGCTGCGGTGGGCCCGTCGAGCCTCTGCTCGTTGACCTCATCGAGGGCGGCCGCGCCGTGGGGCCCGTCGAGCCGCCCCAGGCGATCCGCAAACGGGTCTTGGACCAGATAGGGGAGCATCGCAAGATGGAGGCGCCGCGTGCGGGTCGCTGAGATCGGAGAGATCAACCTCGTTGAACGGCTCCGGTCGCTGTCCCGACAGGAAGACGAATCTCTCCAGATAGGCATTGGCGACGATTGCGCCGTGATACGACGCCCCGACGGGAAGGCCTGGCTCTTGACTACCGACTGCCTCGTCGAGGACGTCCACTTTCGCCCGGCCTTTATGACCCTGGAGGAGCTAGGGTCCAAAGCCGTCGCGGTCAACGTCAGCGACATCGCCGCGATGGGTGGCACGCCCCGGTTCGTCCTCGTGACGATATGTCTGCCGGACAGCACCCCTGTGGCTGATGTCGAGGCGCTCTACCGGGGGATTCGGCGCTCCTGCGAGCACTACGCCCTCTCTCTGGTCGGGGGCGACACGGCTTGCGCGCCTCATATGCTCCTTTCCTTGGTTCTCATCGGGGAGCAAGACGAAGAGCTGGTGGTGGCCCGGAGCGGAGCTTCCCCTGGCGATACGATCTGTGTCACAGGGACCCTGGGGGATGCCGCATTAGGCCTTGCCCTGCTGGAGGAGGGGGTGCGCGCCGACGGCGCCTCGACCGATGTCCAGTGGCTGCTGCACCGCCACGTGGCCCCCCTGCCGCGCCTGCTCATCGGGCGCCGGATTGCCGAGGAGGGTCTCGCCACCTCCATGATCGACATCTCCGACGGCTTGGCCACAGACATCAAGCGCCTCTGCGGGGCTTCAGGGCTGGGAGCTCGCATCGAGCTCGCACGCTTGCCATGCTCCTCGCCGCTTAAAGAGATCGCCCCGGCTCGAGGCCTCGAACCGCTCAAGATGGCTCTCACTGGCGGAGAGGACTACGAGCTTCTGTTCACAGTTCCTGAGGAGAAGCTGGAGGCCCTCGAACGAGAGGCCCGTGGGCCGGGTCCGCGAATCACCCGGATCGGAACAATGACCGAAGCGACGGAGGGAGTGCTTGTCGTTGAGCCAGACGGCCGGGCACGTCCCCTGTCTGAAGAGGGATTCAACCACTTTCGGACCACTTACTAAAAGCTCCGTGGACTCGTCAGATTCCAGCTCCCAGTCCAAAAGCATCCGCGAGCGCCTCGTCTCTATCTTCCGGGTCGATGATTCCCCCCATCGCGTGGCCCTGGCCTTCGCCATAGGGGTCTTCCTTGCCTTCTTCCCCGTCATGGGTGTACACACCATCCTGGCGTTGACCATAGCCTGGGTGGGGCGGTTCAGCGTCCCGGTCCTTATTGCAGGCACCTTTGTGAACAATCCCTGGACTATCGCACCCATCTACGGCGGCGCTTTCTGGTTTGGACTATTCCTTACGGGGAGCTCCCCGCCATCCTTACGGATAGAGTGGAAGGAGATGGAAATTTTAGCAATTTGGGATGCTCTAAAACCGGTGCTCTGGCCCTTTTGTGTTGGAGCGATCGCGTCGGGTGTCATAGCGGGTCTCGTCGCCTACTTCATCGCCCGCCCAATAATCCAGGCCTACCAGACGAGGCGTGCTCAGAGGGGGTCTTCGGTCACGTGATGGCCCCTGAAAATCTCCTGCGTTTTGGGCTCATAGGCCTTTGCCTTGTCCTTTCGGCCTTCTTCGCCTCATCGGAAACTGCTCTCTTCAGCCTCAGCCCCTTTCGGGTCCGAAAGTATAAGAGTGCGCCGGTGAAAAGCCTTCGAGCAATCGCCCGGCTCCTGGAGGCGCCACGCCAGCTCATCGTGACCCTCCTAATCGGAAACGAACTCGTCAACGTCTCGGTCTCCATCCTAGTTGCCGCCGTGGCGTTGAGTATCTTTGGGCCTGCCGGAAAGTTCTACGCGATGGCCGTTTCGATCCTCCTGCTGCTCTTGTTTGGCGAGGTCGTCCCGAAGACGTATGCCGTCCACCGGCCAGAGTCCCACGCCAGGCTCGTGGCCAGGCCATTGATGGCCTTTCGGTGGCTCATCACCCCGGTGAGGGTCGTCTTTGTCGGACTGGTCAACCTCATTGCCCCTCTCGCGGGGAGCAAGGCAAAGGCCCGCGAGGCCCGCCTGACCGAAGAGGAGTTCAAGACCCTCGTGGAGGTGGGACATGCCGAGGGCGTGTTGGATGCCGAGGAAAAGGAGCTCATTCATTCGGTGGTCGAATTCGGCGATACGCGAGTCAGCGAAGTCATGACCCCCCGGGGTGACATGACCTGTCTCGCCGAGGAGGCGACCTTTGAGGACGTGCTCGCCCTGGTCCGTCGCTCCATCTTCTCCCGATTGCCGGTATACCTAGGGCGTTTGGATAACATCGTGGGGATTCTCTACGTCAAAGACCTCCTCAAGGTCACCCGCCGGGGCGACCGCGATAGCTGGCGCCTTCGAGACGCCCTAAGCCCCGTCTACTTCGTCCCCCAAACGAAGCTCGTCAGCGAGGTGCTCCAGGAGTTCCAGGCCGAGAAGGTCCATATGGCCATCGTCGCCGATGAGCACGGCGGGGTGGCGGGTCTCGTCACGATGGAGGACATCCTGGAGGAGCTCTTCGGCGAGATCGCCGACGAATTCGACACCGCCGTCAAGCTCATCAGTCTTGTGGGAAGGGAGCAGTGGCGGGTGGCGGGCAAGGCGCCCTTAGACGAGTTGAGTGCCGTGACCGAGGTTAGCCTGCCCGAGGATGAATTTGACACCGTGGGCGGGTTCGTGTTCCATCTCTTCGGGCGCCCGCCTAAGCCTAGCGAGACGATCTCCTATGAAAACCTGACATTCACCGTCGAGAAGACCGCCGGGCTACGTATCCTGGAAGTTCAGGTCAAGAGGACGCCATGATCGACGCTTGGTTCTGGATAGACCTCCTGCTAGTCGCGGTCTTCGTCGGCCTAGAGGGGTTTTTCTCAG
Organism: Nitrospinota bacterium; assembly: GCA_022562795.1. Taxonomy (GTDB): domain Bacteria; phylum JADFOP01; class JADFOP01; order JADFOP01; family JADFOP01; genus JADFOP01. Next base: position 8,947 of record JADFOP010000044.1, on the reverse strand, counting down.
GCTCGGAGATAGCCGTCATCTCGGCCAACCGAATCCGGTTGCGTCACCGGGCAGACCATGGCGACAGGCGAGCCCAAAGTCTCCTTGATTTGCTCGAGGTCCCTGACCAGCTGCTAGCGACAACCTTGGTGGGAACGAATATCTCCGTCGTGGTGGCGACGACCTTGGCTACGGTCGCACTTATCCGCCTCTTTGGGGGGGCCGGGGAGCTATACGCGCTCCTCCTCATGTGGCCGCTTGCCTTGGTCTTCGGCGAGATTTTGCCGAAGACGATCTTTCAGGAGAACGCTGATCGCCTGGCTCTTCGCGTCATCCGCCCGCTTCGGTGGGCGATGGTAGCCTTTCGACCCATCAGCATTGTTGTCGGAGGGGTCGCTCGGCTCCTCGTGGCCCGTAAGGCGCCCGCCCGCAGCCCCTTCGTTACGAAGGAAGAAATCGAGAGCTTGGTCCATAGCTCCGAGAGGGGAGTGGACTTGGAGGTTGGGGAGCGGCTGATGATCCGGCGCATCTTCGAGTTCGGGGACACGCCCGTCAAGGAGGTGATGGTCCCACTGGTGAATCTCGTCGCCGTGCCCGCAGACGCAACCCCGGAGAGGGTCATTGACAAGGTCGTTACAAGCGGGTTTTCCCGCATCCCGGTATACCGGGACGAGATTTATGACATAATCGGGCTCGTCAACGCCTTCGACCTCCTTATCTTGCCCGAGAATGTGAGCACAATCGAGGACATCATAAGGCCCGTCCACTACGTGCCCGAGGCAAAGCGCAAGGACGACCTCCTGCGCGAGCTTCAGCAAGAGAAAATGCATGTGGCCGTCGTCGTGGACGAGTACGGTGGGGCCGTCGGGATCGCGACCATCGAGGACCTCTTCGAGGAGATTGTAGGGGAGATTCATGATGAGTACGACGCCTCGCAGGCATGGTATAAAGAGTTGCCGGATGGGTCCTACATGGTGGATGCCCGAATGGAGCTAGACCACCTTGAGGAGGAGCTTGGCCTGGCGCTGCCCCTCGGTGACTATGAGACCTTGGGCGGCTTCCTTCTCACCCACCTGGAGACCATCCCTCGTCCGGGCCAAGCCGTGGAGGTTCGAGGGGCTCGCCTTAAAGTTAATGAGGCCGATGATAGGAGTGTCAAGTCGGTACTGGTCGAAATCATCGAGCCGCCGGCAGCCACGCCAGACCCTGACGAGCCTTAAGGCGAGGGCGTCATCTTGTCTCAATTCTGTCGATGTGGTAGAAGCCCACAGCAGTCTCTCCAGCAGAGGACCGTCCCCTATGCGGCCAGTTGACGAACAGCTTGAGCTAATCCGCCAAGGGGTAGAGGAGATTCTTACCGAGGTGGAATTGGCCGACCGCCTCAAGGAGGCCGTCGAGAGCGGCCGGCCGCTTCGGGTCAAGGCCGGCTTCGATCCCACAGCGCCCGATCTCCACATAGGCCACACGGTCCTCATTCAGAAACTGCGCCACTTCCAGATATTGGGCCACGAGGTTATCTTCCTCATCGGCGACTTCACCGGGATGATCGGCGACCCAAGCGGCTCGTCCGAGACTCGAAGCTCTCTAAGCCGGGAAGAGGTGGAGGCTAACGCAGAGACCTACCGGAAGCAGATGTTCAAGATTCTCGACCCGGAGCTGACGGTCGTCGACTTCAACTCCCGGTGGATGCGCGCCATGGACGCCGAGGGTCTCATCCAGCTCGCCATGCGATACACCGTCCACCGGATGATTGAGCGGGACGACTTCTCCCGCCGCTTCACCGACCATCGTCCGATAGCCATCCACGAGTTCCTCTACCCTCTGATTCAGGGCTACGACTCGGTGGCCCTTCAGGCCGACGTCGAGCTGGGAGGGACGGACCAGAAGTTCAACCTCCTTGTCGGCCGCGACCTCCAACGGTCTTACGGCCAGCCGCCACAGATCGTCATCACCATGCCCCTGTTGGAGGGGACCGACGGCGTCCAGAAAATGTCCAAGAGTCTCGGCAACTACATCGGCATTGACGAGCCCCCACGGGAGATCTTCGGCAAGCTCATGAGCGTCTCGGACGATCTCATGTGGCGCTACTTTGAACTGCTCTCCGACCGATCTCGGAGCGAGGTCCTCTCGTGGAAGGAGCAGTGTCAAGCCGGGCAGATGAACCCCAGGGATGCGAAGGTGGCGCTGGCCGAGGAGATCGTCGCCAGATTCCATTCGGAGCAAGCCGCCCGTCGCGCCGCCGAGGAGTTCGATTTGGTCTTTCGCGAAGGCGGGCTGCCCGACGAGATCCCCGCCGTGGAGGTACCTTGGGAGGACGATCTCATGTGGCTGCCGAAGCTTCTCGTAGCCGTCGGGGCGGCAGCCAGCTCGAGCGAGGCCCGCCGTCTGATCGACCAGGGGGCTGTCTCCATCGACGGGGAGCGCATTACAGATTCCGAGCTCGAGTTGCCTCCGCCGCCCAGCGCGTCGTATCTCATCAAGGTCGGGAAAAAGCGAATATTCCAGGTAGCGGCCTCTAATTAACATCGTTTTATAGGTAAATCCGTTACGGTTACCTAGGGGAACGCGCACCTTGTCGTGGAAGGGGATGGAGCGCCTTCCGAGCCCTTGCAAACCACCGGGGCTGCTGTTACCTTATGGCCGCTTGAGGGCAAGCCCATGGAGCCTCTTGCCGAGGGAAAGCTCACCCTGGACCAGCTGGCCCGCCTCTTGGAGCGCCTCCCCACGGCCGACGAGCGGCTGGTGGTCGGCCCTGCCCCGGGCGAGGACGCCGCTGTGCTGGACCTCGGGGAGAGCTACCTCGTAGTGGCCAGTGACCCCATCACCTTCGCCACCAAAGAGCCGGGCGCCTACGTCGTGGCGGTTAACGCCAACGATGTCGCCGTCTACGGAGCTCGGCCCCGCTGGTTTCTATGGACCTGCTGTATGCCGGAGGGCTCTGCTGACTGGAGTATGGCCTCAGCCCTTGCCGATCAGGTGGGCCGGGCCTGCCGGGCCTTGGGGGTCGCCGTCATAGGGGGCCACACCGAGGTGAGCCGGGGCCTGGAGAGGCCCATCCTGTCCGGAACCATGTTGGGCGAGACTGACGGAAGACGGCTCATAACAACCTCTGGGGCCGAGGCCGGAGACGTGCTGCTACTGACCAAGGCGGTCCCCCTAGAAGGGACCGCCATCCTGGCCACCGACTGCGCCGCCTCGCTCAGGGCCAAAGGGGTGGCAGAAGAGGTCATCGCCCGGGCTGCCTCGCTCTTGGTCGAGCCTGGGATCAATGTGGTAGACGAGGCCCTTGCGGCCGCCGCCGTCGAGGGAGTGAGCGCCATGCACGACCCCACCGAAGGGGGCCTCGCCCAGGCCTGCCACGAGCTCGCCCGCGCGGCGGGTGTCGGCGTGCGGCTCGAAGAGGCCGCCATCCCCATCGTGAGCGAGGGCCGCGCGATTTGCGATGCCTTCGGCATCGATCCCCTGGGGACTATCGCCTCGGGGGCCCTTCTCATCGCCTGCAGGCCCGAGGCCGCCGAGGCCGCCCGGCGGGCGGTCGCACGAGCCGGGGTCGAGGTGGCCACCATAGGCCGGACCACCGAGGAGGCGGACGGCTGCCTGCTCGTCGGGGCCGACGGGGCCGAGCGCCCCCTTCCGCGCTACGAGCGGGATGAGATCCTCAAAGCGTTATCAGACGGACCGTAGCCTCGGGGTGTCCCATGGGTTTTATCGCCGCTTCAGCTTTCTTCGCCGTCGCTCTCTTCGCCTCGGCCATGGCGGCGGTGACAGGGTTCGGCACGGCCACGGTGCTGCTGCCCTTCACGACCCTGTTTGTCGCGCTCGAGCCAGCCATCGTCCTGGTGGCCATCTTCCACTTCCTCGCCAATGCCTCCCGTCTCTGGTTCATGCGGAGCCATGTCGACCGGCGAACGGCGGCTATCTACGGCGCGCCGAGCCTGCTGGCCGCGGCATTGGGGGCGTTTCTGTTGACCATGCTTTCGGGGACTCGGCCTTTACGGCTCGCCTTCGGCCTCTTTCTTGGGGCCTACGCCGTCTCGTCGCTCGCGGGCCGCTCCTGGCGGGTGCCGACGAGCGATAAGGCCCTCGTCGTCGGAGGGATCCTTTCGGGCTTCACCAGCGGGCTCATCGGCCTCGGAGGGGCCATCCGAGGGGCCTTCCTCATCGCCACGCCGCTCAGCAAGGAGGCCTACATCGGGACCTCGGCCGCCATCGCCGTGGCCGTCGATACTGCCCGCCTCTCGGTCTACCTGCCATGGGGGGCGCTGCCTGCCGAGCTCTACTGGCTGGTCCCGCCGCTCGTTGTATGCGCCTTCGCCGGGGCCTGGATCGGCCGAAGAGGCCTCATGCGCCTCCCCGAGGCGACTCTCCAGCGGGTCGTCATGGCGGCAATCCTTATTGTGGCGATCCGGTTTTTGTTGCGCTAGGTCCACTCGATGCGGGGGCAGACGGCGGCGCCGGAGGCTTCCGCCTCCTTCCACCTCTCAAGGAGGGTCTCCAGAGAAGTCTTGAGGCGGGTAAGCTCGGCGATCCGCTCCTCGATAGCCGCCACCTTGCGGGTCACCTCGACCTCCACGTGGTCGCACGGCATGGCCCCGCCGTCCCTGAGAGCCAGAATCTCGCCGATCTCCGTCAGGGTGAAGCCGAGGGCCTGAGCCTTCTTTATGAAGCCTAGACGGGATACCGCCTCCTCGTCAAAGAGGCGATAGCCCTTGGGAGTGCGCCCCAGCGGTGAGATCAGGCCCATCTCCTCGTAGAACCTGATGGTTTTCGGGTTGAGGTCCGCCCGCCTAGCCGCCTCGCCGATCAATAATTTTTGCCCATCGGCCATTTTTTTTCTCCTTTTTTCCCTTTTCTTCTTGACCTTCCAGTTAGCTGGAATCTCTATATTCAGAATATAAAGCGTCGTTGCCCTTCTTTTCAAGGGCTCGGCCGATACCAACAGCAAAGGAGGAAACACTAATGACATCGGTGAAACGACAGGTGGAAGTCTTCACGGCGGGATGCCCGCTGTGCGAGGATGCGGTCGCGCTGGTTAAGGGGCTCGCCTGCCCATCCTGCGAGGTTGTGGTCCACGATCTCAGGGCCGACGGCGAGGCCGTAAGCCGGGCCCGGGGATACGGCGTCAACGCCGTCCCGGCTGTGGTGGTTGACGGCCGTCTGGCGGAGTGCTGCACGCGCTCTACCGTGAGCGAGGCGGTCCTGCGGGAGGTGGGAGTCGGAGTCGAGTGAGGACGTGGTCGTGAAAGGAATTGGCGCCATTAGGCTGGTAACTCTGCTGGTTCTCCTACTGTCGCTCCTCCCGATTGAGTCGTGGGCGGCCCCCATTCGGGGGCTTTCTCCCCGGACGACCTTTGTGGAGGGAACGGCTCTCAGGACCTTCGGGGAGCTGGTCCACAAGGAAGACGGCTCGAAAGAGCTTGATATATACAGGATTCCGGCTATCGCCCAGTACCAGATCATGCCCGATGCCACGCTGGCGGTGGCGGTTCCCTACGTGGAGAAGCGGCTGAAGGTGACCAGCGGCGGGACGACCTCCGTCCGCTCCACCCACGGGCTGGGCGACGTCCGGGTGACGGGTAAATACCGGTTTTGGCACAAGGACGTTCCGTTCGGGGTTACTCAGGCGGCGGTCTTTGGGGGACTGGAGGTCCCGACGGGCTCGGATAGCGAGAGGGATAACCTCGGGGCCCTCCTGCCCATCTCGCTTCAGCTGGGCTCTGGCTCCGTCGATCCGTTCTTCGGGGTAGCCCTCGGGCGGACCGGACGCACCCACAGCCTCGAAGGCGGGGCGCAGTACCAGATAAACACCAAAGGTGAGGAGTTCGAGCTCGGCGATACCGTCCGCTATGACCTCACGTACCAGTATCAGATTTTTCCGCCTCAAATTGAAAACTCCCAGCTCAACCTCACCGTGGAGCTCAACGGAAAGCACGTGGAGAAACACGAGCTCGCCGGCCGGAAGGTGGAAAACTCGGGGGGCGACACCATTTTCGTCGCTCCGGGACTCCAGTTCCTAATCAACACGGTTATTGTTGAGGGCTCGGTCCAACTTCCAGTCGTGCAAGAGCTTAACGGAACGCAGCCGGAGACGGACTACAATGTCCTCTTAGGGCTGCGCTACTTATTTTAACCACTTTGGTGAAGGAGAAAACAGGTCATGGCAAAATACCGGTTCATCTGGCTTATGCTCGCAGGCCTGCTCGTGGCGGGGATGGTGTTCCCGACGGCGGCCCAGGCTCAGGCCGTCCAGGTGACCATGGGCATCGACGGCATGGTCTGACCCACGTGAGCTTACGGGGCCCGTAAGGCCCTCGCCCGCCTGGAAGGCGTGGATAAAGTTGAGGTCAGTTTAGAAGATGCGATGGGGACGATTACGCTGAAAGAGGGGGCTCCCCTGAAGCCGGAGCTCCTGCGAGGCGCCATTAAAGATACCGGCTTTACCCCCACGTGGATGAAGGCCAGGGTGCGGGGGATGGTGGCAAGCCGCGGAGGGAGCCCGGTCTTCCAGGCCGCTGGTAGCGCGCAGACCTTCGCGCTCATCGACAACGACGTCCTTAAGAACCTGCAGGTCAGAGCAGAGCTTGAAGGGAAAGAGATTCTCGTTATGGGCTCGGTGGAGGAGGGCGACCCAGTAGCGCTCCGCCTGGAGTCCTTCGAGGCGCAGTAACGGAGAACTCTTCGGGCTCGTTGAGGGAATGAGAAGGAGGCCAAGAGGTTCTGATGGCTGAATTTGCCCGAGAGGGCCTTACCTATTCGTATTTTCTCTCTAAGCATATCTTCCAGATGATGTACTGGGTCTGGGTGCCGGGCCTGCTGGTATGGGGCTTGCTGGCCCTGAAGGCTCACAATCCCCTGCGCCGACGGACCCTCGAGGCTCAGGGATCCTTGCGTGCAGTCGTGGCCGCCTTGGGCATGGGGGCCACCCATTCGCCCCGTCGAAGCACGGCACTGGCTACAGCAGGTGAACTGTGGAGAGCTGGTGCCGCGCCGGCCACAGTCATGGCGTACGTCATTTCAACCCACACCATGGTGATCTATTATATTGCCTTCCTCACTCTGCTTTTAGGCATCGAGTTCGCGGCAGGCCAGGTCGTGGGTGAGTTTCTCTACATAGTAGCTGCCTCCCCAGGCGTCGACCACGTCGCAGGTGTCGGTCTCCTGCTGCAGAAACAGCTGCGTGTTGCGTGCGATGCGTGCCGAGAAGTCGGTCGGCAGGGCCACCGCCTCGTCGAGCGCGTTGGTGTGCAGCGATTGCGTATGACCGTGCGTAGCGGCCATCGCTTCCAGGCAGGTGCGAACGACGGTGTTATAGACGTCTTGCGCCGTGAGACTCCAACCGCTGGTTTGGCAATGGGTTCTGAGCGACAGACTTTTGGGGTTTTTGGGTTCGAACTGCTTGATGAGCTTGGCCCAGATCATGCGTGCGGCCCGCAGCTTGGCCACCTCCATGAAGTAGTTCATCCCGATTGCCCAGAAGAAGGAGAGTCTTGGGCAGAAGGCGTCGACCTCCAAACCCGCTTTGATGCCGGTCCGCACGTACTCCAATCCGTCCGCCAGAGTGTAAGCGAGCTCCAGGTCGGCCGTGGCCCCGGCCTCTTGCATGTGGTAACCGCTAATGCTGATGCTGTTGAACTTGGGCATCCGCCGGCTGGTATAGTCAAAGATGTCCGCAATGATGCGGATGCTTGGCTCAGGAGGGTAGATGTAGGTGTTGCGGACCATGAATTCTTTGAGAATATCGTTCTGAATCGTGCCGGCGAGCTGCTCGGGTGACACGCCCTGCTCTTGGGCCGCCACGATGTACAGCGCCATGATCGGCAGCACGGCGCCGTTCATCGTCATCGACACGCTCATGCGATCCAAGGGAATGCCCTGAAAGAGGGTGCGCATGTCCACAATGCTGTCGATCGCCACGCCCGCCATGCCCACGTCGCCGACAACGCGGGGATGGTCGGAGTCGTAACCGCGATGCGTGGCCAGGTCGAAGGCAATACTCAACCCCATCTGCCCGGCAGCCAAATTGCGTCGGTAAAAATCATTGGAGTCCTTGGCAGTGGAAAAGCCGGCGTACTGCCGCACGGTCCAGGGGCGCGTGACGTACATCGTGGCGTACGGCCCGCGCAGAAAAGGCGGGAAGCCCGGCATCGATTCGAGATGGTCGACGTCCTCCAGATCAGCCGCGGAGTAGAGCGCTTGGACGGGAATCTTCTCAGGAGTCTGCCACGCGGGCAGCTGCTGCGGCTCACCGACCAGGTCGGTCCAATCCTTCCTGCTCGCATGTCGGCCGGCGGTGGAGTTCAGGGGCACAACCGCGAAATCGGGGATGGTTGTCATGTCGTCAACACTCCTTCCTCTTGGAGCATTTCTCGCAGCGTGGCAAGCACATCGCACTTCTTGAAAATAAACCGATCAACGCCAGCATCGCGCCAGGTCGCTTCGTTGTCTCCCGGATTACCTGCCAACACGACCGACCGCGCGCCGGCTGCCCGGAGCTCGCGCGCGACCTTCGGCACGAGTTCCGGATAGAGTTTGTCAGAGGAACAGATCACACCGATCGAGGCGCCGCTTTCGCGGAACGAGGCGACCGAAGCGTCGGCATCCGTCTGAAATCCGTCGTCGGTCACCACTTCAAAGCCGCCGACTTCAAAGAAATTCTTCGCATACGCAGCCCGAGCCGTATGCTGCGCGAGGGGGCCCATTTTCACCAGAAACACACGCGGACGCCGACCATGTTTCGCCTGCCAGTTGTCGGTCGCGTCACGGAGTTCTTCGAAAGGCCCCGCAAAACTTCTCGCCTCGAGCGGCTGAATCTGGACACCAGAGGCGTGAAAACCGAGGGCAGTGGCCAGCTGACCGAGCGTGGTGCCCGCGGCAGCCGCCTCCGCCGCCGCGGCAGTCTTCGATTGGGCTGATGCCAGCGAAAGTTGCGGCTCGCCATTCTGTCGAGAGCTTTTCGCTCTGTTAGAAG
>JADFOP010000043.1 GCA_022562795.1 Nitrospinota bacterium | reverse complement strand
TTTTCGGCCAGCGTGTGACGTTACTTTACGAAAGTGAGGAACGGGCGAAAGAGGTGATGCGCCAGATGCGCAAAGAGGACGGTGCGGTATCGGCCTTCGAGACGATCCTTAGGGCGAAGGACGGCAGCCAAATCCCCGTCTTGATTTCAGCATCCATACTTTACGATGAAGAAGGGGAGGAAGCCGGAACCGTTGGTTTCAACAAGGACCTGCGGGAGCGCACGCAGGCGGAGGAGGAGCGGAGGCAGGCCCACGAAGAGCTTAAACAGGCGTACGAGGCCATGGAGCGAACCCAGGCGCAGCTCGTCCGATCCGAGAAGCTGGCCTCTGTTGGGAAACTAACCGCTGGTGTCTCCCACGAGATTCTAAACCCCCTCAACATCATCATGATGAGCCTCCAGTTGATGATCAAGGACCCTGATAGCCACCCTGCAACCACCGACCAGCTCCGGATTCTCCAAGAACAAGCCGACCGGATAGCGAAAATCACCCAGAACCTCCTCTACTTCTCCCGCCAGCGAGAGCCGGAGCGTCGTCGGATCGACCTCGGTGAGATTGTCACGCAGACGCTCGGCCTTTTGGAGCGCGAACTGACGTTGGATAACATTGAATTGGATCTGAAACTGGCCGAGGGGCTGCCGCCCGTCTCGGCAGACCAACACCAGCTCCAGCAGGTAGTTCTCAACCTGCTGACCAACGCCCGCGACGCCATGCCCGAAGGTGGCCGACTCTCTCTGAGCACCAAGTCGGTCCAGACAAACGGACAGAAGTTTGTGAAGCTTCGAGTCGAGGATACGGGAGAAGGCATCGCCCCTGAGCACCTCGGCAAGCTCTTCGACCCCTTCTTCACCACGAAGGGCGAAGGCGAGGGGACGGGCCTGGGGCTTTCAATATGCCAAGGCATTGTTGATTCGCATGGGGGCTCGATACGGGCCGAGAACGTCCCTGGAGGCGGTGCTGCCTTCATCGTGCGACTAGCGGTGTATAGTTGAGGGTAAGGATGGACAAGAAGGTCCTGGTGGTTGATGATGAGCCTTTGTTCTGTGAGATGGTTCGGAGGTTTCTCGAGGGAAGGGGCTACAGCGTGGTCGAGGCCTACGATGGTGACCAGGCCTTGGTAGTCTACGATCAAGCAAGGCCTGATGTAATACTGCTTGATGTGAGGATGCCTGGCAAGGATGGCCTGCAGGTCTTGCGTGAGCTCAAGGTCATTGACCCGGCAGCGAGTGTTATTATGGTCGCTGCTGTCCGAGACGAGGAGCTTGCCCGGATGGCCAGGGCCGAAGGAGCCTTAGAATACATCACCAAACCTGTCGACCTTGACTATTTAGATTCAGTCATAGCCACAACAATGGAACTGATAGATGCGGACGCATAGTACAAGTTAAACTTCTCGCCCGCGTTTCGAAAGCTTTCGGTCGAAATAGTATTAATAAGAAGGCCTCAGGAGCTCCTCTCAAATGGGCAGTCTTCACGATGAGACTGTCGATAAAAGAGATCTCTTAAGGTTGAGGAGGCCTGTCGCTGTTGGCGGGAATCCTTACGGCTGAATCCTAACCAGCACCATATTCAGGTTCTTCTGAAAACTTACTCCCAATAAGGGATTGGGAATGGGGGTCTTAGCATTTCCGCCCTTTCCTGTTGGGTAGCTTGCTCTTATCGAGATAGGGGGTCGGGGCTTGCACATACCCAATCTTGATCATTGGAATATGGACCCTGTAATTGAAAAAAAAAGCCCCCTCGTGCGTCGGAAAATGATTTTTGGACTAGACACGGAGGCATGGAAGAGTTTATATTGTTTAGTGACCCGTGGGATGGGAGGGTGGTCGGAGGGAGTATACAGTAAAATTTTCTTCGTTGAATTCTGACGTTTTAACTATACTCCTTTGATTTCTATTTCCTCAGCAATATAAAGGCTCAGGTTTCAGTACGGCTTTGTCCCGTGGGACTGGGACTTAAGACTTACACCTGAAACACCCGGTTCTTTAGTGGGCAGGGTGATTCGTCCCGAGGGTAATTATAAGTCTACCGTAAAACGGGGGCTAGTGTGTAATACCCCCCCCGAAAAGCTGACGCTTGGTAAACAAGGTGGCGCTTGCTCGAGACTTATCACATCCCAGGACCGCTTGGATGTTTGGTCGAAGACTCTAGTAGGGAATGGTGAAAGGAATGCCCATGGAAAAGGTTTCCCTCTCGGACAGGTTCAACGTTTTGGTCGTAGACGATGAGCCATTGATGGTTGACCTCATCAAGACTATCGTAGAGAGGGAACCGTACCTGAACGTCACCACCGCCAGGGGCGGCAAGGAGGCCCTTAAGAAGCTCAATTCAAATTCGATAGACATCTTAATCTCCGATATCAGGATGCCCGACGTCGATGGGTTCAAGCTTCTGGAAACCATTAAAGATAGTCTGGGCCAACCCCTCGTCATCATGGTGACCGCTCTCAATGACGCCAGCTCGGCCATAAGGTCCCTAAAGCTTGGGGCTTATGATTACATAACCAAACCATTGATCGACGAGGAGCTTCTCCACGTAATCCGGAGGGGTGCCGAGAGCTTGCAGCTCCAGAGGGAAAACGAATACCTGTGGAGCAGGATCGAAGGGCCCTGGACCCTCAATCAAATCATAGGTAAAAGCCCCGAGATGCAGGAGGTCTTTAAGACCATCCAGCGCGCCGCGCGATCCGACGCCACTGTGCTTATAGAAGGCGAGACCGGGACAGGCAAGGAGCTGGTGGCTGCGGCCATCCACGACTTAAGCGCCAGGCACACCAAGCCCCTTGTCGTTGTAGACTGTAGTGCTCTTTCTGGAACCCTCCTGACCAGCGAGCTTTTCGGATATGTCAAGGGGGCCTTTACCGGCGCGTACCAGTCCAAGAGAGGTCTGCTGGAGGTTGCAGATGGCGGAACGGTCTTCTTCGACGAGATCGGCGACATGGATATATCCTTGCAGCCCAAGCTCCTGAGGGCCTTGCAGCTAGGTGAAGTCCGTAGGGTTGGCGACACCCGCCCGGTTAAAGTAGACCTCAGGGTTGTTGCTGCAACGAATCAGCCTTTGGCCGAAATGGTCGAGGAAGGGAAGTTTAGGTCCGACCTCTTCTACCGTCTCCATGTCATTCCCATTCACTTGCCTCCGCTGAGGGAACGGACCGAAGACATTCCGTTGCTAATCCAAAATTTTCTGACCAAAGCAGCTTCGGAGCTAAACACACCCTCCAAGGTCTTCACCGCGACAGCCGTCGAGGCGATGATGGAGCATCCTTGGCCAGGAAACGTCCGGGAGCTCGAGAATGAGGTGGCCCGAATCGTGGCCTTATGCCCGAAAGATGAGATAACCGTGGATGACCTCTCACCCAAGTTCATTAAATCGACACCCTCACCCAGTCTCTTGGTCTCCACTTTGGATTCGTCAGGTCATACTTACAAGGAGGCCAAGCGGCTTTTCTTGGATAAGTTCCAGTATAATTACGTTAAGGCCCAGCTGGAAAAACACGGGGGGAACGTCTCCAAGGCGGCGAGCGCTTCAGGGATGGAAAGACGCACATTCCAGCGAATCATGAAGAAAGCCACACTAAGTCGCACGGATTTTACCGATGTGGGTCCCCCCGGACGCAGTGACGATATGCCCCTTGGTTCTAATGAGTTAGGCCATTCGAAGCACCCCTCGACTTCTATCCCTTTGTCGGAGTAACACCACTAAAAGACGCACCTCCTGCCTCCATGCCCCCGGCTCCGGGGTCTTGCCAAATATCCTGCATCCCGCACCGCGTTTGTTAATAGACCTTTAGGGCTGCCCCCCCAGCAGGGTAACGTTTGCTGCCACGCCCTGGAACGAATTTTGCTTATCTTTCGGAAGTGGGGTGGTCCCAAAGATGTGGCCGAGGGAACTAAAACCCCCAGGGAGGGGGGGTTAGTTTTGGAAGCGGCGGGAAGAGCAAGGAGGCCTTATGGCGCGGCGTCGCGATAGAGGGAAAAGGGCGAGGATGTTGAACTCCATGGTCTCGTTCCTTCGCCAGTCAGACCTAGGGGGTGAGCCCGATACAATCACAGCGGCCCTGGCCGATGTGGCTAATCGTATCTGGGGCGTTTCGCTCGTGCTAATGTGGAGCGTGGATGAGGTCTCAGGGCAGCTCCAGCTTGCTGGAGTCTCCGGAGCGGACCGCAATAGAGTCGAGGAGGTGCTCAGGGCTGACGAGCCTTTCGTAAAAGAGCTTATGCGTCGCGGGAGGCCCCTTGTTGTTCGGGACCTTTCTCGAGAGCCTCGTTGGGGCAATCGAACTCTCCTCGAGGTCACTGCTCATAGAGCCCTTCTTGGAGCCCCCTTGGTAGTGGATGGGCGGTCGGTGGGGGCATTTGTCCTTTTAAGCCCAAGCCCCGAGAGGTTCACCTCGTGGGATGACGCCATCCTGGGTATTTTCGCCCGGCATCTGGCCACGGCCTGGGAGCTTTACCAGACCAGGCAGGGGTTGAACGAGGCCCGGGAGAAGCTCCTCCTGACCGAAACGTTTGAGGTGCTCGCAAAGAGGGCCATTGGAAAAACGCACGACTTCAACAACTTCTTGGGCCTTATCCTTGGAAACCTCTATCTGCTCAGCCCTCGCCTAGATCAATCCGACAAGGAGGCTTTTCGTATCCTCGATGTCATGGAGCGGACGGTCATGGACGCGACCGAGACCGTAAGGCGTCTACATGAACTTACCTCTAGGACGGCGGCTGGTCCTCGGGTCACACCGGTGGACCTGAACGAGTTGGCAGAGGACGTGCTTGAGATGCTCCGGGTCAAATTCAAAGAGGTCCTGGCGAAAGGAATATCCATCGAGATTCAAAAGGACTTGAAGTTGGAAAGGCCGATCTTGGCCGATGCGGCCCTGCTAAGGGAGGCCCTGATCAACGTCGTTTTGAACTCCATCCAGGCAATGCCTAAAGGTGGAAAGCTGACCATTCGAACATGGGAGGGGAGCGGAACGGTTCACATTGCCGTCAGCGACACCGGTGTTGGTATGTCCCAGGAAGTTCGCTCCAGGATTTTTGAGCCCTTCTTCACCACCAAAGGAGACGATGGGTTTGGTATGGGCATGGCAATGACACACAATCTTATTAAATCGCAGCAGGGTGATGTGGAGGTCGAGAGCGCTGTGGGCCGGGGCACGACCGTGACCATCTCCCTCCCCAAGGCCGCCCAAGGCGTATAACCTTACCGCGCCCTGGACTGGCCTTTGAAGCAATACTTCACTGCTCATATTTACTTCCCAAACACCATCTATCTTCTCACAATCTAGGATAGTCGCCCGGTAGGCCAACAGCGCATCAGGAAAATTCGTTCCCTCCTTTGGGAAAAGGCGCCCCGAATGCCTGGGTGATCCGAACGTCATAGTGTCAAGGACACTGACCCTGCGACGGAATTTCGACGAACGACATCAGGGCGAAGTGCATATTTAACCTCTCCAGTCCCCTCCTGTAGTTTCTCAACTCTTTGAAAACACTCCTATTATTGATTGGCAGGAACTATTTGCCGGAACATGGCAGTATTCTTGCACGGTTCCATTGAGTCAGTACGGAGCGTTAGGCGCTATGAGCCCAAGGTGGCTGCCGAATACCCTGGAGCCCTCGAGAGGAAGGAACAGTGGCAGGGGCGGTGCTTACAAGATGAGCGAGAGTCGAAGCGTCGGTCAGGAGGGTCCTCCAGAGGACCTGGAGCGCCCTGCCAATGTCGTGTTTAGTTTTAACGACACCACTGAGCGGCTCCGATACACCTACGGAAGCCTCAAGTCCTACATTTCCACCCTTTCGGCTGACCTGGAGACCAACCTCCAGGAGAAGGACCGCATCAAGAACCACTTGAAAAACATTCTAGAGAGCGTCTCGTGCGGGATCCTGGTAGCCGATATGGATGGGGTGGTGACCACGGTAAACCGCGCTGTGGGTGCAATTTGGGAATGCGATCCTTTGGGACTTCTAAGCCAGCCCTTGACCGGGGTCTTCGAGAAGTTGGACAACTGGGAGGGCCCAAGGCCCATCAACTTGCAAGAGCGGGATTGGTCCACACCCGCGGAGTGCTCTTTCCGGCGAGCCGGGAGCCATAACCGGCGGTATCTTCTAGTCTCCTTATGTCCCCTGTACGACGGGGCACGGCGGCGCAACGGCACGGTAGCGATCCTGGAGGAGGTTACCCGACTGAAACGCCTGGAGAAACAGGTACAACGTGCCAACCAGCTTTCGGCCATGGGCGAGATGGTAGCCGCTTTGGCCCACGAGATTAGAAATCCCCTGGGCAGCATAGAGCTTCACGCGTCCCTCACAGAGAGGCTACTCGAGGAGGCCCCCGATGAGCCTGCCTGGGGGGAGAACCTGGAGCACATTCTGAGGGGTGTTAGGAGCCTAAAGCTCATCGTCTCCAATATGCTCCTCATCAACCAGGAGCCTTCTTCGCAATTCGTCCCCATCAACGTGAAGGAGCACCTCGAAGAGACCCTGGGTTTCATACGGCCAATGCTCGAGGGCCAGGCGGTGGGAGCTGAGCTCGAGGTCGATGAGGGGCTCCCGTTCGCCTTGGGCGATAGAGAGCTTCTAAGTCAGCTCTGGCTAAACTTGTTGGTTAATGCCTTACAGGCGATGCCCGAGGGAGGACGAATCAAGGTATCAGCTCGCCAGCGGCCTGTGGCTCTTGGCATTGCCGAGCCCGACGGCGCCGATGGGTCTTACTCCCCCGTTGATGTAGAGCTTCAGATCGCTGATACCGGCCACGGGATCGCCCCCAAGCTGTTGGAGCGTATCTTTCATCCCTTTTTCACGACCCGCCCGAAGGGCACGGGATTAGGCCTCGCCATCGCCCATAAGATCGTGGAAGTCCACCGGGGCTCCATAGACGTAGAGAGCGACCCGGGCCGGGGCACCTCATTTACCGTCCTGCTGCCGGGGGTCTTGGAGTTGCAGAGTCACCTATCTGAACGAGGGGAAGCAAATTATGCCGGAAAATCCGCTCGTTGACGGGAAACCCCCTTCCATCTTGGTTGTGGACGACGACTACCAGATGCGCCACGCATTGTCTCAGGCTCTGATACACAAGGGCTACAACGTGACCGTGGCCCGAGACGGAGCCGATGGCCTGGCGAAGTTCGACGGCCAAAAATTCGGGATTGTGATCACCGACCTGCGCATGCCCAAGACCGGAGGCATGGATGTGCTGAGTAAGGTGAAGGAGCGCTCGCCCGATACAGCCGTGGTTGTAGTGACTGCCTTCGGGGATGTGGAGGAGGCCGTTGAAGCTATGAAGCGAGGGGCCGATGAGTTCCTCGTCAAGCCCTTCCCCATCCAGAAGCTGGAAGAAGTGGTGAAGCGCATTTTTTGGCGGAAGCGGGGACGCCCTCAGCCAGTGACCACTCTTGGGGGGGTCGGGAAAAAGCTCAAAAGGCGGGCTCAATTTCTCTGCCAAGACTCTCGCTCGAAGGAGGTGGAGCAAAAGGCCCAAGTAGTCGCGGCAACCGACGCCACGGTCCTCATAACGGGCGAGAGTGGCACTGGCAAGGAGCTCCTGGCCCGCTTAATCCACCGCAACTCCGGGCGAAAAAATGGGCCTTTCGTGGCCGTCAATTGCGCTGCCCTGAACGAAAACCTCCTGGAAAGCGAGCTTTTTGGACACGAGAAGGGGGCCTTTACGGGCGCGGTTGCTCAGAGAGAGGGGAAGTTTGAGCTTGCCAACAAAGGAACCCTCCTGCTCGACGAAATCAGCGAGATGCAGACGAGCCTGCAGGCCAAGCTCCTTCGAGCTATTCAAGAAAGGGAGGTAGATCGGATAGGGGGCAAGTCGCCGATTTCCATCGATGTTCGGATTATCGCTACCACCAACAAAGACGTCCGGAAGGAGGTCGAAAAGGGCCGCTTCCGGGAGGACCTCTACTACCGGCTCAAGGTGGTGACCCTCACTATTCCACCGCTCAGGGAGCGGAAAGATGACATCGTCTTCCTTGCAGAGTTCTTCCTCAAGGACTCTAGTCAGCTGGCGGGAAGGGAGATAACGGGCTTCGCCCCTCAGTGTGTGGAAAAGATGCTCGGCTACCCCTGGCCCGGAAATATCCGGGAGCTGGAAAACGCCATTATAAGGGCAGTAATTTTCTGCGCCGGAGACAAGATAGGCCCGTCGGACATGGACCTAGAAGGCTCCTGGGCTTTGCAGCCGTCGGACCTTGAGCTTTCCGCGGGTCTTTCGGTCCGAGAGATGGAAAAGCGCCTGATTCTCAAGACCTTGGAGGCGACTAGGGGCAATCGGACCAAGGCAGCAAAGATGCTAGACGTCAGTCTAAGGACCATTCGAAACAAGCTTCGCCTCTATCGGGAGGAAGAGGGCATCACAATCCCGTGTGGTGATGCCTACTACACGGAGGTGGACAGGGTGTGATGGGCTTTCTTGAACCATTTGCTCGTCTCTTTGCTGGCCTATCCTGGGGCCAGCGTATTGCCCTCACGGTTTTGGTCGGGCTGGTGGTGGTCGGCCATCAGGGGGGCCCTGTCGGGTGGTGAAAAGGGTGACGATGCGGCCCTACTGAGCACCTCCCAGCTCCAGTATCACCGTCGGTACGAGGGGCCCATGGAGCAGCGGATTCATGAGATGGTAGAGCGGGTCCTGGGGCCTAACATGGCCATAGTACGTGTTTCGGTGGATATGGACTTCACGCGGTTGGAGCAGGTGGGTGCGGTGGAGGAGCTTTCTCTCTACGGGGAGCTCTTGGGCGTCCCTGTCGAGGTGGCCCGCGATTACCGAGACCTAGCCGACATCGTCGACCGATATGGTCGCGCCAGCCTCATTTGCGTAGATACGCCGGGCAGGGGGCCAGGCGACATGCACCACATAGCTCACCTTCGAGGGTCGTTTCGCCGAATCCCCTCCTTGGAGGTCCATCTGGTGCTGAGTGCGACCACCCGGGAGCAGGAAATGGAGGCCGTGGCCAAGGGATTCTATGAAGTCCCCTTCCATCGGGTGCTTTTCACCAAAGTCGACGAGGGAGTCGTCCTGGGTCAATGCTGAATTTGGCATGGGAATTGAACTGTACTATCTCGTATGTCTCGACGGGCCAGCGGATTCCGGAGGACTTGGAGGTTGCGACCCCGGAGCGGATAACAGGCCTGATCCTAAAGGCGCATTGGGAGAGCGGTCTAAATGCTTATTAATAAACGCGTTGGACTAGCGACGGGCTCAGAGGGATTGGGCTCGCGTCCTGTCGGAGAAAGGTGGAGGTGAAGGATTCCTCGTGTTTCTAGGACAGGGTGAGGTGGGAAAAAAGACGCAGGGGTAGGCAATAATGTCGCTTCAAAAGGTAGGAGCACATGGCGGCAGACTGTTTATTGCTCGATGGGATACCTCAAGAGCCTCGCTCATTTCTCCCGCCACATTGGGAGCTGATGAGATAAATGATTTCCGACGAGCAGAAAAGGCAGCTGGTAACAGAATATGCCTCGATCATAAAGCTTATGGCAGGACGACTCGCAATGCGGACGCCTCCAGCGGTGGAGCTGGATGACCTCGTCCAGACCGGGGTCATAGGGCTCTTGGAAGCCTTGGAGCGTTATGACCCTAGCCGCAATGTTCAATTCAAGACCTACGCGGAAATTCGCGTCTGGGGAGCGATGCTGGACTACCTGAGGTCGTTAGATTGGGTACCTACCTCCCAAAGGAAGAAAATCAAAAGGCTCAAGGAGGTCGAGAGGCGACTGGAGGCCCAAAAGTGCCGTGCTTTAACTCGAGAAGAGCTTGCCGAGGCTACGGGCGAGACGCTCGAAAACGTAGACAAGCTCCTGTGGTACAACAATAACCTCGTCACCCTGAGCCTCTACGAAGAGGGAGCGGAAAGGATAGCCTCTATCGCGGATGAGCATGCCATTGACCCGTTTGATAATTTGGAAAAGGAGGACCTGCGAAAGCACCTTACGACGACTATAGCGGACCTGCCCCAACGGGAGAGGTTGGTGCTGTCCCTCTACTACTTCGAGGGGCTTTCCATGAAGGTAATTTCCAAAGCCCTAGAGGTTACCGTCTCGCGGATCTCTCAGATTCACTCAAAGGCCCTTCACTCCGCCCGGCAGAGGCTCTCGGTCCTCATGGAAGAGAAAAAAGTGGTGAGAGACTAGGTGGAGCATTTCCCGTCATTACAGGTGAGCGGGGCAGAATGTTGCGGGATCAGGCGAAGCGTTGGCAGCCCAGGCCGAGTTGCCAAAAACCAGATGGGTCTGAGGCCAGCCTCGAAAAGGACCAAGAAAAAGTGGTCATCAGCCAGTCGCCGTCGAAGGATTCGGAGCCGAGAGAGAAAGTGTCAGAAGATGAGGATTTGGTCGCTGGCGGCGTTGGAGGAAATAAGGTTGACGTGTATGACTAGCTCAACCAACGCAAGCAAGACATTGATACCGGGGCTCTTAGCCGGAGCCCTCTCGTTTGTTACGATTCCCT
Organism: Nitrospinota bacterium; assembly: GCA_022562795.1. Lineage (GTDB taxonomy): Bacteria > JADFOP01 > JADFOP01 > JADFOP01 > JADFOP01 > JADFOP01. The sequence goes on along the minus strand of JADFOP010000043.1, from coordinate 6,983 downwards.
CTTTGGGCTTAGAAATACAGGTTTTGTCCGATAGGGCCAGGCTGTGAAGCGGGATTTCAGGGCTGGGCAATTTAAGACAACAGCGGGGTTTTCATGTTCGAGCTTTCCAAACAGCTCCGGGAGTCCAAGAGTCAGGCCTAATGAGCTTAAGGCTCAGGCTTGAGGCCGAGAACGGCTTCGCTTGTCGGATTGTCTTTTACTTGTGCCGGGCCTAGGATGGGACTTGGGCCTTAGAGAAGATGGGGTCTCTGAGGAATCGCCTCAGGCGGTGGGGTCCAGGTGGAGTTCACTTTCTAGTAGATGAGGGTTATTGCTGATGACCAGAGCTGGAGTAGGGACTGCGAGAGAGAGGAACCTGGTTGGCGCTGAACGTGGCGGGTCCGAGGCCGAATCGGGCTCCAAGAGCGTCTTAATTGTGGACGACGAACCACAGCACCTGAAGTGGCTCCAAGACCTTTTAGAGGAAAATGGGTATCCTACGACGGTTGCCGAGAACGGCTCCCAGGCGTGCAAAATGCTTGTCACAAAACCGTATCGGGTTTTAATCACAGACCTGAAAATGCCGGGAAAAAGCGGGATCGAGGTGGTCGAGCACATGAAGCGGGTTCAGCCCGATTGTATAGGCATCGTGGTAACTGGTTACATCTCAATTGAGCAGAGCGTGGAGGCCATTAAAGCTGGAGCCTACGATTTTCTGCCAAAACCAATCAGCCCCAAACGGGTCTTTAAGGTTATCGAGGAGGGCTTACGCTCCAAGGCCTTACAGGCCGAACGGGACTGGGCTGACATATCTGATAGGCTCATCATCAGCTCCAGCCTTAAGATGGTCCGGGTGATGGAGCTGATCGATAAGGTCGCGGCCAGCGACAGCACTGTACTCGTCTCCGGCGAGAGCGGGACGGGCAAGGAGCTAGTGGCCAAGACCCTTCATCGGCTCAGTAACAGGAGTTCGAAGCCTTTCGTGGTCGTCCATTGTGGGGCCATTCCGGAGACGCTCCTCGAAAGCGAGTTCTTTGGTCACGAAAAGGGCGCCTTTACGGGGGCTCACCGGACCAGGGTTGGCCGGTTCGAGCTTGCTGACGGCGGGACCATCTTCCTTGATGAGGTGGGAGACATCCCGCTGCACCTCCAGCTCAAGCTCCTCCGAGTCCTGCAGGATAGGAAGTTCGAGCGGGTGGGAGGAGAGAAAACCATCTCGGCCGATTTCCGTATCTTGGCCGCGACCAACAGAGACCTTCAGAAAGAGGTGGACGAGGGGCGATTCCGTTTGGACCTCTACTACCGGCTTAATGTCATTCCTATTGATCTGCCGGCCCTTCGAGAGCGACCTGAGGACATCCAAGTCCTGACGCAGTATTATCTTGACGTTGCCAACAGGACCAAGCTCGGTTCCGTAGAGGGGTTTTCGCCTGCGGCCGCTCAACTCATGCTGGAGTACCCCTGGCCGGGTAACGTCAGGGAGCTGAAGAACCTTATGGAGAGATTGGTGGTGCTAAAGGGCTCTGGCATCATTATGCCGGCCGATCTTCCTGAAAGCTTCCACGCCCGCAAAACTACCAAGTCTTTTGCCATCCCGTCCGTACCCGATCAGGGTGTATGCCTGAATAGTATGGTGGAGGAGTTAGAGAGCGGTTTAATCGTCCAGGCCCTGGATAGGTGTAACTGGGTTAAAACCCGGGCGGCCAAGCTCTTGAACATAAAACGGACGACCCTGGTGGAGAAAGTGAAAAAGATAGGCCTAGAACGGACGGCCCCTCAGCCAGAGGGCTTACGCGAAAGTAACGGTTCCCCGAAGTCTTCTTCTTAATTGAGTGTAGAGCTATGGAGCGAAGCATGAGAACCGTTGCAAGGACTCTCCTGGCACTTTCCCTCGTCGCTTTCCTCTCGACTCCTCTTCATGCCGGGACAATGAAGACGAGCACCGGGGAGGTTTTGGCGACGCTCCGGCAGAGAATCCAGGACTTGACAGGATACGCTGTGACCATCCGACACACGAAAAAGAGTGGGGGTAGCCTCAAGCAGAGCTTAGTCCGCTATGAATTGTGGGGCCCTTCGCATAACATCCGCATCCGTTTCCTGGAAGGTGAGAAGGCGGGGGTTGAGGCCCTCTATACGGCCTCAGACCACATGGTAAAAGTGAAGTTCCCTCACCTGCCTATGCCCATTTTTATCGACGCCGACGAGTTAAGAGGCGACCGTAGGATCTACGAGACCCACTTAGAGGCCATAATTGGTCAGCTTGATGGTCCTGGCTGGGAGGCTACTGGTCTAAGAGTGGTTGATTCAGCTGATTGGCCCGTTTGGGCCCTGACAATGGTCAACCGCTCTTTAGGCCAGCGGGTCATCATAGTCGTGGACCGGCGTCAGTGGCTTCCGACTCGGATTGAGCGGTTTGACGCTACCTCCTCCGAAGCCTATGAGGTTTGGACGTTCGAAGACTACCGTGTGGACCCCCCTTCAATCACCAAAGCCTCGGACAAGGACCACCTAGCCAGCAAGGGGTAGGTAAGGACGCTGGAAAATTCTCCCTGGTAGGTAAAATCTTCCCACTCGTACCCCTTCAGAGTAATTTCAGCCTTGACACCAAAAACCTCTCATCTTTGTAAGCGCTTGTTGTTACTGCCTTTACTCCAGAGATCGCCGATCTCTACGTTAAGCCCCCGGGGAATATCCGGTGGTATGCACCTTACGGCTATGGCGTTTCTTGAAAAGGGACAAAAAAGCGGTGAAGAGTATTTTGCAGGGCCTCAAGAGCCTGAACTTATTGGAGCAGAACCTCAAACTGAGGGCCCAGAAGCACCTCCAGATTGTCAGCAACATCGCCAACTTTTCAAACCCCGACTACAAGGCATTCGAGATGGTGCTAGACGTGCCGGGGCCGGGCCAGGGTTGCTCTGAGGCCCTGGGGGAGCTATTGCACGTTGCTCAGTGTAAAGGGCAGGGAAAAAGCTACCAAGGAACTTAATTTGTAATTCAACCGAACGATAAGTAATTAAGGAACCCTTTGACTTGCTCCGCTTTCATTGGGTTTAAGGGTCTTGGGACTGGATGGCCATATCCAACAGTTTGCTCAAGAAGTACGAATAGGGGCCAGGGGGGCGGTTTTGAAGCCCTTGGTTGGCAGAGAGAGCTGATGAAATTAACCATTGGACGGAAGCTAGCCTTAATCTTTGGGGCCCTGATCTTTATTCTGGTCCTTACCGGTTTTGTCTCCTACTGGGCGGTCAAACGCATCAACCGAGATGTGCTGCAGTTGGCCAACGTTGAGGAGCCCCTTGAAGAGGCCCTCCTGAAGGTGGAGATCAACGTGGGCGAGACGGCCAGAGTGGTCTTGGGCTACCTTCGAGATCGAGACTTGGAGCGCCGGGTTGAGGAACGGACGGCGGAGCTGGTATCGACCCACCACGAACTGATTGAAACAGCACGACAAGTAGGCATGGCGGTGGTCTGCCTCGCAGGGACCGCCTTCTCCGTCAGCCTCACCTCCTACCGTCCAGGCAAGCCTTCGCTCAACACCACTGGATCATTTGGCTGAGGTCTTAGGAAGAAGTGTGCGATGCAAAAATTACGCAAAATAATAGCAAACCTGGATATCTTTGTTAAGAATAAACTCTTAAGAAACATTCTCATCTTATCTATACTGGCAATAATAATATATCCAGTAATCGCTATTAATGTCATCTATCCTGTAATGACTAGGTCTATAGTTGATGGCATTAAAAATGAAGCGCAACGGTTAGCATTTGACATGGCGTTGACACTGGGTTTAAGCAAGGGAGAATTGGAAAGTGACGACATGCAACGTGATCTTCAAAGCCAAGTTAAACGTTTAGAAAAAAAACTTATAGAACAAAGACTTACCCTGATGAATGTGAAAATTTACACAAAGTCAGGAGAGACTATATATTCTTATAGGACCATAGAAATAGGAGAACCTGATCGAGAAAAATACTTCGACGAAATTATAGGCAAAGGGATTGCTCAAACAAATTTATTGCGAAAAGACGTGAGACTTTCTGACGGTCAGACAAGGACCGTTTATATAGTGGAAACGATCGTTCCAATAATGAGAGATAATAGTCTTGTTGGCGCACTTGAGATTTCTTACAACATCACAAACAAAATGCGAATTGTTAATAGGCTGGCGGCGCGCTTTTCTACCTTCCTGTTCGTGGTAGGGTTTGGCCTTATGGGCACCATTATTTTAATGGCATTTAAAATGGCCGAGACCGAGGAGGTCATTAGTGAATCCAAAAAGGAGATTCACCAGGCTAAGCAGCATCTTGAAAGCCTCATCGAGAGTTCCACGGACGCAATCATCGCAACTGACAGGGATGGGAATGTGGTCTTCTTCAACTCAGGCGCCGAGGCCCTATTGGGCTACCGGCGCGAAGAGGTCATAGGCCGATACGTCGTAAAGCTCTACGAGAGCGAGGAACGGGCAAAAGAGGTAATGCACCGGATGCGTGAAGGCGGCGGGACGGTCTCGGCCTTCGAGACCACCTTGCAGGCGAAGGACGGCAGCCTCATCCCCGTTTTGATCTCTGCCTCCTTGCTCTATGACGAGGATGGTCAAAAGGCCGGCACCGTGGGGTTCAACAAGGACTTGCGCGAGCGCAAGCAGGTGGAGGAGGAATTAAGAAAGCACCGGGACCATCTGGAAGAACTCGTGGCAGGGCGCACCGCCGAGTTGGGGAAGACCGTTAAAGCACTTGGAACCGAAATCGCCGAGCGCAAGGGGGCCGAGGAGAAATTGAGTAAACAGCGCGATCACCTGGAAAAGCTCAGCGCCGAGTTGGCGCGCTCCAATGCCGAGCTGGAAGAATTCTCTAGGGTCGCCTCCCACGACCTTCAGGAGCCCCTACGTAAGGTTCAGGCATTCTCCAGCAGGCTGGAGGCGAAATGTGGCGAGGACCTAAGCGACGAGGGCAGAGACTACCTGGCGCGAATGCTGAATGCAACGGAACGAATGCAGGGCTTGATCAACTCTCTGCTAGCCTTCTCGCGGGTGACGACCACGGCCGAGCCTTACGTTCCAGTCGACCTCGCCAAGGCGGCACGAGAGGTGGTGTCCGATTTGGAAGTGCGCATTGGGCAGATAGGAGGAAATGTGGAAGTGGGCGATCTGCCGACCATTGACGCCGACCCTACACAAATGCGCCAACTATTTCTGAATCTTATCGGCAATGGGCTAAAGTTCCATCGGGAGAATGAGGCTCCAGTCGTGAAGGTCCATGGCACACTTTGTAACGATCAAGACGGGCATGGGGGCGGGGGTTCTCAAGCCGTTGAGCGTTGTCAAATCATTGTGGAAGACAACGGCATCGGGTTCGACGAGGGATATGCAGACCGCATCTTCGGCGTTTTTCAGCGCCTTCACGGTCGCAAAGAGTACGAGGGTTCAGGAATCGGCCTGTCGGTTTGCCGTAAGATTGCCGAGCGCCATGGTGGAAGTATTACAGCAAAGAGCGCCCCCGGAGAGGGAGCGACATTTATCGTTACGCTGCCCGTCAAACAAAAACAAGGAGAAAACGGACAATGAGCAAACGCCTAAAACCAATCACGATCCTGATTGCCGATGACGACGACGATGACCGCTTGTTGGTGAAGGAAGCGTGGGAAGATAGTCGGTTAGCTAACGGGCTACGATTCGTCGAGGATGGCATAGAACTGATGGACTATCTCTACAGTCGCGGCAAATATGCAAATGAAGGCAGCGCGCCTCGCCCCGGTCTAATCCTGCTCGATCTGAACATGCCGAAAAAAAATGGGTTTGAGGCGCTGCAGGAGATCAAGGCCGACCCTGATCTGCGGAAAATCCCTATCATCGTGTTTACGACATCGAAGGAGGAGGAAGACATCTTTCACAGCTACAATTTGGGTGTCAGCGGATTCATTACCAAGCCGGTCTCGTTGGAGGGCCTGTCGGAGGTTTTGAAGTCCCTGAGAAACTATTGGTTCGAAATTGTCGAGCTTCCTATTGCTCGGGAAGGAGGCTGAGATGGACAACGACCGCATCAAAATATTGCTCGTCGATGATGACGATGACGACCATGTGATAACCCGTAATTTGCTCTCAGAAATTGAGGGGTGGCACTTCGATCTGGAATGGGTGGACACGTATGATGTCGCCCTGGAGAAGATTCGGCAGCAAGAGCACGACGTCTATCTTCTCGACTACCGCCTTGGTGCGCGAACTGGGCTTGACCTCTTGCGCGAGTCCCTTGAGCTGGGATGCAAGGCACCGATGATTTTGTTGACCGGACAAGGAGACCGGGAAGTGGACATGGAGGCGATGAAGGCAGGCGCGCAAGACTACTTGAATAAGAATAACATGAACTCCACCTCACTGGAGCGTTCAATTCGCTATGCCATTGAGAGGCACAAGAAGAAACTGAAGCGTTCAATAAGCTATGCCATTGAGAGGCGCAAGAAGCAAGCCGATCAGCCACAGGAGTCACATTGATTAAGAACCGGGAAGGTCCTGGGCTTTATATGTTCTGGTTGCCAGCTTCCCGGACACTTGGTCCAGTAGAAGTAAGCTGGCCGCTCAGGTTCCCCACCAGAGCTTCTCATCAATATCATAAAATGGGCAGCCACATTGGCCGTGGTGCACCCAATGGCCTTGCGCACGGTCACCTCACCGGTAGCGTCTTCCTCCACCCGCTCCTGGAGGATGCGCCTTAGCACCTCCATCTTCTTGCCTCTTGGTTCCACGAAGGCCACCAGACGGCGGGCATCGTCCACAAGCTCCAGCAGCTTGGCCCGCCGCTCGTCTTCGCTCACCCTCTCGTAGCGCCCCTCAGAGCGGTACGCGCCGGCCTCGACCTGCACCTCCCAATCTCGGGACTTGAGGCTTATCAACAACGAGCGGTTCGCCTTCCAGAGCACGCCAAGGTGTTGACAATAGCAATGTAGGCCACCATCTGGGTGGCGTCGGTGATCTGGACCTCCTCGGCCACCAACTTCTCCAGGAGCTTCTC
>JADFOP010000042.1 GCA_022562795.1 Nitrospinota bacterium | reverse complement strand
CTTCATAATCCGCGACATACTGCGCCTCAGCGCAAAGTACGAACGAATAGACCACGACTCGACAATCGAAGAGAAAGACTACGACGTCAACCGCGCCTCAGCCGAGGTCTTGCTGCAGTATTAGGGCAACACCCCAAACCGCACCCGTAAGAAGACAGCTCTTGAGGTCCGCCTAAGGCGGAACTACCCTTGGTTGCGGACGGGGTAATCCGCCTAAGGCGGACTGGCCCTACAATAGATTAAGGTCCGCCAGAAGCGGACCTGCAAAAAAGCGCCTGCGCCGCTAAATAGATGGTATAATGCCTTGAGAAGGGAGGATACCCCATGGGGTTTCTCGATGAGCTAAAAAAACTCTTTTCCGGCGCCAAGCCTTCCCCGACCGAGAAAGCGTCCCCCGCCAGCGAAGCCGGCACGGCCTGCACCTTATGCTCCGCCCCCAACCCGGAGTACCGCGATGCGATAGGCTGCTACCATTGCAGCGCCTGCGGCTACGTCTGGCGCACGTAGGCTTGGACAGGTTTAATCCGCCTGAGGCGGCCTGGGGGGCTATCCATCTGTAGGGACAGCCTTGCCGCAAGCGTCACTGCAATCCGCCTGAGGCGGACTCAGGCGGGGCTGGCGACCCCGATTACTCAGAATGGCTGTCCAGTGACAGGGATAAACCCCCGCCGTTCATACGATTCGCACTCCAAACCCACGGACAGGGATAAACCCTGTCCCTACATTTCTCACAAAACCCTGTAGGGACAGCCCTTGCGGCTGTCCGGCCTTTGCCGGGTAGTCGGGGTCGCCCCTGACCCCGACTCCTTTTAATCCCAAAGGTCTTTGGCACAGCTATAGTCACGAAAGAAGGATTACCTATTATCGGTCGTACTCGTTAGGTGCTATCATACCCCCTCTTCGCGTGGATGCGTCAGCCGTCCTATGACGCTCGAGTGGTGTCGGGGTCAGGGGCGACCCCGACTACCCTTAATCTTGGTAGCTCATCCGCCTGAGGTCCGCCTTAGGCGGAAACCTGAGACCCCCAGTCCGCCCGTACAGGCCGATACCCTGCTCCTACACGGGCTGCGTCACCCCTCACATCCACCTATTTATTATTGATTATCAATATCATTTATTGCTTGACACCGCTTTACACTTTTCAAGCTTTTAGACAGCTCTATTCCCTGACAATGCCAGTATATTCAATATCTTACATCCAATTTGACACTTCTTGAAAAACCCAAAAAGTGTCTAAAAGTGTCAAATGTGTCAAAGGGTGGTTTGAGGGGTCGGGCCGGGCGAATGCCCCTTGAAGTATGACCACTCCCTGGTATATTGGTTAGTGAGCACAGTTGCTTATCTCTTGACTTTGAGCCTTTCCTATGTCCACGCTGGCCGACATTATTGATCCGCTGACCGAAGTGCGGGACGAGCTCGCCTTCCCGAAGAAAGACAAGGCGTTGACCTGTGTGGCCTGCGGCCACCGCTGCTTCATCAAGGAGGGTCGCCGGGGCATCTGCAAGGTCAGGTTCAACGAGAACGGGGTGCTGAAGGTTCCGACAGGCTACGTCGGTGCGCTGGCCTGCGATCCGACGGAGAAGAAGCCCTTCTTCCACATGCTCCCCGGCTCGACGACGCTCACCTTCGGGATGCTCGGCTGCGACTACCACTGCGGCTACTGCCAGAACTGGCTCACCTCGCAGGCCCTTCGCGACCCCAACGCCGTAGCCCCGCCCCAGCGGACCACACCGGAGATTTTAACCCGCATCGCCCTCGAAGAGGGGGCCCGCATCGTCGGCTCCTCCTACAACGAGCCCCTGATCACGGCCGAGTGGGCCCGGGACGTCTTCGAGGTCGCCAGGGCCGAAGGCCTAAAGACCTGCTTCATCTCGAACGGCAACGCGACCCGCGAGGTCCTGGAGTACCTCCGGCCGGTGACCGACGCCTACAAGGTCGACCTCAAGGGAATGCAGGACAGGAACTACCGCCGCCTGGGCGGGGTGCTCCAGGTCGTGCTCGATACCATCCCGATGCTGGTGGAGATGGGCTTCTGGGTCGAGGTGGTGACGCTCCTCGTGCCGGGCTTCAACGACTCCGAGGACGAAATCCGCCGGGCGGCCTCATACCTGGCCGGCGTCTCCCCCGATATTCCGTGGCATGTGACCGCCTTCCACAAGGACTACAAGATGACCGACCCGGACGACACCCCGCCAACGACCCTCATTCGGGCGGCCGAGATAGGCTACGAGGAGGGCCTCCATTACGTCTACGCTGGAAACCGCCCCGGCCAGGTCGGCTCGTATGAGGACACCCGGTGCCATGGCTGCGGAACAACCTTGATTCGGCGTCTCGGCTATTTGATTCGAGAGCAGCGGGTCGGCCCCGACGGCCGCTGCCCGAAGTGCGCTGTCGGCATCCCCGGCGTCTGGTCCTGAGCCGACGAAGGCAAGACCACCCGGTAATCCCTTGTAAATCCATCGCTATCCACCCTTAGGCATGAGCATGGGCCATCTCCTCCCCTTCATTGTCTCTATCCCGCACGGGGGGCTGACCGTCCCTCCTGAAGTGGCGGACCGGTGTGCGCTGACCGATGAGGAGATCTTCGACGAGAGCGATGCCTACTCGCGCGAGCTTTACGGCGTGTCTGATATCGTCCTCGGTGAGGTCACTCAGGAGGTGGCGCGGGCCATCGTCGACCTCAACCGCCCGCCGGAGGAGCTGCCGCCGGAGGCGGAGGATGGAGCCGTCAAGGCGCTGACGAGGTTCGGCCGCCCGATCTGGCGCGCCGACGAAACGCCCGACCGCGACCTCCAAAAAATCCTCCTGGAGCGCCATTACCACCCGTATCACCGGGAGTTGGGAGCCCTACTCGAGGCGCACCGGGGCGAGGTCAGGCTCCTCATCGACTGTCACACCATGTCCTCCGTCGGCCCGCCGGCCGCGATGGACGCCGGCGAGCGCCGCCCCCTCATCTGCCTCGGCAACCTCGGGGATGAGGCCGGAGGGATCGGAAGCCGCGAGCGGACAAGCCTGCCAGAGCCCCTTATCTTGCGCCTCCGCGACATCATGGCAGAGGTTTTTTCTTCCGATCCCGTCGCCGCCGGCGACGAGGAGCTCATCGCTCTAAACAGGCCCTTTGTGGGAGGCCATATCACCCGCACCTATTCTTCGAAGGGTTTCCGGGTGGTCCAAATCGAGCTCTCCAAGGCGCTATACCTCGACGATAGGTGGTTCGACGCGGGGGAGGGCGCCATCGACGAGGGACGCCTGATGGAGATAAACGCCAAGCTCCGGACCACCTTCACCGAGCTGGCATCCTGGAGTGAATTGTCTTGACGTCCGGAGGGTCAATTGGTGGATGTCAGGCGTTATGCATAAGAAACAGGCTAAACTATGTTATTAAGAGTACCTATATATCATATTGCATTATAATGGATAATCTGTTGAACATCTAAAGAGTAAAATTCGCCTGCGACGGACGCGAAGATTTTCCTTCAACGAATAACATGACATAACTGCACTAAATTTATATATCTTAAATTAAGAAGATAACCTGCCTTAGAAAGGAAACCGCCCGTCAGCTAGCCAAAGACGGGCGGTTGGCTCATTTTCCGGAATTTCCGAATTTCCGAATTTCCGTTTTTTCCGGTTTTTTCGCCTATTTCGAGATCCCTACAAAGGGATGTTGCCGTGCTTCTTGGGCGGGTTGGACATACGTTTGTCTCGCAACATCTCGAGAGACTGGATGACTTTGACCCGGGTCATCTTCGGCTCGATTACCTCATCTATGTAGCCTAACTCGTGGGCCATATAGGGATTTGCAAACGTATCCCTGAATTCCTCAACCTTTTGAGCCTTAAAGGCGACTGGGTCATCGGCTTCGGCGATCTCCCGCCGGTAGAGAATCTCGACGGCCCCATCGGGACCCATGACGGCGATCTCGGCCGTCGGGTAGGCGTAGTTGAGGTCGCCGCGAACGGCCTTGCTGCTCATGACCACGTAGGCTCCGCCGTAAGATTTGCGGGTGATGACGGTGATGCGGGGCACGGTCGCCTCGCAATAGGCGTAGAGAAGCTTGGCCCCGTGTTTGATGACCCCGCCGTGCTCCTGATCAACGCCGGGCAGGAAGCCGGGCACGTCCTCGAAGGTCACGATGGGGATGTTGAAGGCGTCGCAGAAGCGTATGAAGCGGGCCCCCTTGAGGGACGAGTCGATATCCAGCACCCCGGCCAAGTAGGCTGGCTGGTTGGCCACAATCCCCACGGTCTGGCCGTTGAAACGGCCGAATCCTACGATGATGTTCTTTGCGTAATCGGGCATGACCTCGAAGAAATTGTTGTCATCGACGACGGTCCGGATGAGCTCCAGCATGTCGTAAGGAATCTGCGGGGTGTCAGGAACCAAATGGTTGAGCCCCTCGTCAATGCGGCCCGGATCGTCGGAGGTGGGAACGAGCGGCGGCTCTTCCATGTTGTTTTGAGGCAAGAAGCTAAAAAGTTCCTTGACGTTGAGGAGACATTCCTCCTCGTTACTGGCTGCGAAGTGGGCCACCCCGCTCTTGGAGGCGCAAATATCCGCACCGCCAAGCTCGTCGAAGGTCACCTCCTCAGCCATGACGGTTTTGATGACATCTGGCCCAGTGATGAACATGAAGCTCGTGTCCCGAACCATGAAGACGAAGTCGGTCACAGCGGGGCTGTAGACCGCCCCGCCTGCGCAGGGGCCCATGATGGCCGATATCTGAGGCACCACGCCGCTTGCCAAGACGTTGCGTAGGAAAATTTCGCCATAACCCGCCAGGCTGGCGACCCCCTCTTGGATCCGTGCCCCGCCGGAGTCGAAGAGGCCGATTATAGGCGCCCCCGACTTCATGGCCATATCCATAATCTTGCAGATCTTCATCGAGAAAATCTCGCTTAAAGAGCCGCCAAACGAGGTAAAATCGTGAGCAAAGAGGTATGTGGGGCGACCGTCTATCTTGCCGTAGCCCGTTACCACCCCATCACCGAGGATTTTCTTTTTGTCCATGTCGAAGTAGGTGCAACGGTGAACGGCGAATTTGTCGAACTCGACGAACGTCCCTTCGTCCAAGAGAATGTTGACCCGCTCGCGGGCGGTCAGCTTGCCGACTTTGTGCTGGCGATCGATACGATCTTGCCCCCCGCCCAACTCGGCCTCGGCGTGACGCCGTTGAAGCTCAGCAATTTTCCCATCAATGCTCACAGCACACCTCCTCTATCCGTCGTTCGCTCAAAGAACCTGCCGAAGACGACGGAGTAGCGATAACGGTCCTCTCGTCAGCGCGGAGGACCCAAGGGTTTGCTCCAGAAATTCTACGGATGTCCGTCCCTACAATAGAACCAACTCCAAGCCCCTGTCAAGCCTACGGCCCAGGAGCTTGGCTTCCTCTTCAGCCTGTGGCATAGTGGCCAAAGGGGGCGGCATCTTCAAGTGCTCCCGCTTAGGCCCCTATGTTGCATTTCCTCTCCATGCGCCTACGTTCTGGCACCGCAAGAAGCCTCCGGCCCTTCATCTGGGCCGTCCTTTTCGGAGTCTTCGCATCTCTGGCGGGCCCAGTCGTTGCCGCCGAGCCTATCGGAGGCTTCAGTCGCGAGCCCGTGGTGGCTCGTCGGGCCCTGACACCTGGAGAGCGGACCCGCCTGGAGGGATGGAACAGGACCCATCCCGATTCATCCCTCGACCCTTCGCGGGTCTCCAGCCTCGATCTCCATTTCCTGAAGCACGCTGCAGGGGGCAGGGAGTTCCTGGCCCGAAGTCTCTTTTGGGCCTCGCCCCGCTTCCCCACGGCCCGCGCCTACGAAGAGGCCGCGCGCGCTTTGGCCGCAGGGCCAGCCGACGGCCGCCGCATCCGTCGCTTTCGGCGTCCCGACGGCGCGACGATAACGGTCGAGACCTACTCCGGAGGCGTCGTCGTCGCGGCAAAAGGCGGGCGGATTAAGACCTTCTTCAACGCAGCCGCCCGCTGCTCCGGCCGCGAGCCGTTCGTCCGGTGCACCGTCTCTCTTGATCGGTCGGCCCGCTGGGTCAGAGGACGTATCAAAAGCGGTCGTCTCATCGAGCTCGACTACGGAAGCGACCCTCTGGCGGGCCCTCAGCCCCTGACATCCCTTCCCTCCCCGAGCCGACAACCTTAAGCGTCCCGGAACACTCCCGTCCGCCCGCTCAAGGCGTGCACGGCCCAAGCGATGCCTAAATCTCTAAAAGGACGTGTTGGGCTGGGAACCGGTAGACTGGCCGATGGTTCCGGGCAACCTCTGCCCACCTCGTCTCCCACCGCCCAAATCAGACCCAACGTGGAACGATCGGCCTACGCTTCCGATGCCCTTGAGGTCAAGCATCACGAGCACTTTCGTCTCGTCAATCCGGTCGAACAGGGTCAGTTGGACCGACCAGCAGCAGCCCCGGTAGACGAGACCGTACTGGTTCTCCAGCACCTGGCCCCCTCTCTCGTCATACCGGATTTGGTACTGGGCGTTGATGGCGTCGGTGATGTTGACATCCACACCCCCGAAATAGAAGCTCTGGAGATCCTCGCCAGTAGATGGGTCCTTGGAAAAGGTATAGTCGGTGTAGAGCGTCCCGTATCGGCCGACCTCGAGGCCGACGGTGGAATTAAGGCTTGCCAGCCGCTCACTGCCGTAGTCGTAACTGGCTCTCGTGTTTAAGATAAGAGGTGGAACGATGTGGCTCTCCAAGTCAAACTCAATGGGTCCAAGGGAGATTAAGTCGCTGCGCTCGTCCCTTCGGCTCTCTTTTATGTCGAAGAGTTGGCTCACATTGAGACGGAAGACCTCGGCAATCTCTCCTTCGGTGCCTTTTGAAAGTATGCGGTTCGTAAGCCCATATCTCAACTGGTTAACCCCCACCGTTCCGGCGACGTCGCTCAGATCGAAGGTGTCGATGGCGTCGAAGTTGCCTCCCGTGAGGGGTATGGGTATGAGGAGGCTGTCGGACTCATCGAACTCGGCAACATAGCGGTAGCTAACAAGCGGCTCGACAATGTGCTTGTATTTCTCCGCCCATCGGTTCTCGATATTGAAGATGCGGTATAAGGTTGGTCCCTTGAGGTCCACCGTAGCCTCAAAGGCTTCCCGGGAAAGGCCATCTCCGACAGTAAGATCTTCGACGGGGCCCGCTCTATTGCGCCACCAGTATGTCTCGCGGAAGGCCGCCGCCGGCGTCACCGTAAGCCAAGGAGCAATGGCGATCGGCAGCGAGACCTTCGGGTAGATATCGAAACGGGGAGTGTTCTCCACATCCCGCAAGCGGGGGGAACCATCGCCGTCTAGACGCTCATCGATCTCCTTTTCGAAGAAGTTCGTCCAGGAGCTCGCCATCTCGAAGTAGAAGGGGGAGGAGGCGATCCGGGCGGGCTGCTGGATGAACTGGACTGAGGGAAGCCTCCCGAAGACCTCCTCCCGGTCGCCCAACAACGTGAGGCCCGCTTCGTCCGTAAAGAGGTTGTCTTCCAGGCTCTCCAGCCGCTCGGCGACGATCTGGATGCTTCTGCTATCCCAGTTCTTGGTCAGCGACACGAAGCTTTCGGTCTCCCGTCTGGCCCGTAACTTGAGGTCGTCGCTGAACTCCCTGTCGAAGTTCGTATCTTCGCCCTCCAGGTCCATCCGCCCCACCATCTCCACCTCCCCCGGCAAGACTTGCTTGTGATCGAGCGTGATCTTGTAGAACTCACCGCCGAGGGGAAGATCGTCCGGACCACGCTCATCGTCGAAGAGCCAGGGGTGGTTTGAGATGCCCTGGTTGAAAAACTCCCCATCCTTCAGGTAGGCAGCGTTCAGTTGACCCGAGGAGCGTGGGTCGAGAACGTAGCGGAACTCACCGCTGTAACCAGTCCCCCTGTTGGATAGAAAGTCCATCCCCAGGGTGGCATCCATGGAGGAGCCAAGGACCCAAAAGAAACGGTTGGTGACGATCACACCGTCCTCGCTGTCGGTTCCCACGACGGGGGAGAGGAAGCCCGTGGCCCGGTCCGTCTTAATCGATGCCACGTAGTAAGGCAGATAGAAGATGGGCACGCCGAGGATCTTTGGGACGAAGCCGTAGAGGTGTGCGTAGCGGTCCACTTGGAGGTTCGCTTGTCTCACCCTGAATGTCCAGGGCGACCGCCCAGTTCCGCACGCGGGCCCGCACGTGGTCAGGGTCCCCTGGAAGATGCGCAGCTTGTCTTCGGCCACCTTCTCGATCTTCTTGCCGGTGAAGTAATAGACGGGAGAGGCGAATCCTTCGGCGTCGTACATGAAACCCCGCTTCGTATAGATATTGAATATGGCCTTCTGACACAGGATGAGGCTGCCTTCGGAGCTGACTGAGACATCTCCCGTGGCCACGAGGTCGCCCGTCTTGGTATTAAACTCCACCCGGTCGGCTTTGAGGTTGGTTTTTTGGTAGGTGATATCGACGCTGCCTGTGGCGATGACGTAGTCTCGACCCTTGAGGTGGTCGATCTTGTCAGCGAGGATACTGGCTTTATCGAACGTGGCCGGTGGGGGAGAGTGGGCCTTCTTGGTGGCTTCAGCCGCTTTTGATGAACTTATCTCGCCCCCTCCGCCCAAGGGCGGTAGGTCGAGAAGTTTCCTGGCCCCAGAGACCGTACCGGCCCCTGAAATACCAGGACCGGCGGCCACCAAGACCACGCCCAAAAGGTAAGCCAGGGCTCGTCGCACCCGAACGCCCCTCCCATCCTCGGGACTTACGGCCCGGAAAGTCCCAGGGGTGGGCAAGCCCGGAGGGCTTACTCCCATAAGGTTATACTTTTTCTCACTTGTTATCTAGTAACCTCTTGTATCAAGATAACTTATATTACATCCCCTGTCAACTGCGCCCCGCCGATTCAACGGGGGGAATACAATTCGAGGCGAAATCGGAGAATCGGCGCCCTGAAAGCAGCCCTTTCCGTCTCCTGGTTCTTGCAGCTTGTAAGCCCTCTGGGTAAAATGGGCCACGTTACTTGACGCCCAGGGTCATCCCTTATGAAAAGGGTCAGCATCGTGGCCAAGCGGGGAAAGCTCTTAGTAATTGACGGGCCCAGCGGGTCGGGTAAATCGACCATCCTGCACGCCCTGGAGGCCGATCCATCCTTGGGCCTCATCCACGTCAGGCGCTGCACCACCCGCGAGCAGCGGCCCGGCGATGATGCGGAAGACAATTACCGCTTCGTCCCCCCCGAGGAGTTCCGTCGCATGGCCGAGGCCGGTGAGTTCCTCGAATGGAAGGATTTTCTCTTCGGCATGTCCTACGGCACCCCCAGGCAGGAGGTGGAGGAGCTCTTGGAGGCCGGCCGCAACGCGGTCGCCATAATCAATCTGGGCAACCTTCCCGCAGTGAAGGAAGTTATTCCCGACGCCGTAGGCATCTTCATCTCCACCGACCTGGGTGACCTTGAGCGACGGCTTCGCTCGCGAGGCAATCACACAGAGGAGCAGATAGCCGAGAGGCTCGGAAACGCTGCGGCCTCCGTCCAGCTTCAGCCCCTCTACGACTACGTCGTCTCCAATGACGAGGGCCGCCTGGAAGCCTGTCTCCGAGAGGTGCGCCACATCGTCGCTTCCCACTTGGGCCTAAGCTCAAAAGACGAATAATTGATAATTTGTACTGCTCGGTTTCTTTTTTATCCCGTCGATGCGATGTGCGTTAAGATATCACCCATTACCCTTCTCGAAATTCCCTTGAGACAGGGTGCTTCAATGCTATACAATCTAACTTCGGGGGGGAGTTGAGACCGGGAGCCTTCTCATGAATCATATAGAGGTGCCTATGCTACGACACGCCATCTCCACTTTCGCCACAGTCGCCCTATTCACCGCCTTCACCCTTCTCTTTCCTGCCTCTCTGCTTGCTGCCAATAAGGAGGCCAAGGGGGTCCCCAAAATTGTTTGCAGCTCGCCTGGGGATAGTAAAGGTTTTCGGAGAAAAGCCTCCAGGACAATCCTTCGGGTGAAGACCGCGGCCAACGTCCGCTGGGGGCCGGGGGAGAGCTTCGACAAAATTTTTGATTCCCCCCTACCAAAATATTTTCCTCTCGAGGCCCTTTGTAAATACGAGGCCGCCTTTCCTGGGGGTAAGAAGGAGACATGGTACTTTTCTAGGGACTTCGAGGGCTCTATGGGGTGGGTCAGTGGTCGTGTGGTCGAGGAAGGCGGAGCCCTCATCGTCAAGGTCAAACAGGCCCTGGCCCGTTCGGGGCCCGGGCCCGACAAGCCAGCCATATGGAACCTCCCCAAAAACTACGCCCTTAAGGTTATAAATAAAAAGGGTAAGTGGTACCACGTAGAGGACGCTGATGGCGAAAATGCCTGGATTCACCAAAGCGTGGTCTGGGGGAGCAGCGACTAAGCAGAAAAGGCCCGACTTTGAGCCCTGAACCAGCCGCTCGGCTCCGGCCTCATCGCAGCCCCCCCCTCTGAACCTATTCGGCCCCTCGCTCCCTGGTTTCTCTGGCAGCAGCTGCCGCCAGGGCTTCCTCATTGGTGGTAAGACCGAAGAGCCGGGCCACCATCCTGTCGATCGCCTCGTCGGCCTCAGCAATGACTCCCGGCTCCCCCCCGTCCCTATGGAGAGCGAGCATGCGGTCGGCCAGCAGGGCAAGGGCGGGAGTGACAAGAGCCTCGCCGCCCCTTTGCCGAAGGACCTTCTCGACCAGCCCACCAGGGCCTTCCTCGTCCAGCCAGGCCGACAAATGGGCCGAGGACTTTGGACCCTGGGATGGGAGGAGAGGCGGCCCAAATGGGGCTGAGGCCAGGGGTTTTACGAAAAATTCGAGCATCTCACCTTTCGGTTTTCCGAGACACTTGTAGACGAGGGTCCCAAGGGCGCTGTTGGCAATGGCCAGGGCTGCTAGCAGCGTGGAGCGGTCCACCCCGACTCTGGGAACCAGGACCCGGATGTCGCCTCCGTCGTTAAAGCAGCCGAGCTCGTCAAGGGTGAAGCGATTCGCCGGGGCCCGGTAGGGGACCACGAGCTTCGCGGGGGCCTCGAAAAGAGCTCGTTTGCGGGGACGCTCCATGCGCCACCATGGGTGACGTCCGCGACGGGCCTCGTTCCGGGAGGCGAGGGCCGACCGGTTGGCCTCCAGGTAGGCCGCCGCCCCGGGGTAGCGCTCAACCTCGACCGCGCCGTCAAGGTACAGCAACCACCGCATGGGGGCTAACGGGCCGTAGCGACGTATATCTCCATTCTTAAGACAAGGTCTCAGCAATTCATGTTCAATACCATGTTTTTCAAGTTCTTTCTTGTTCATGGTAAAGACGCCGTTGCACCCGCTTGTGGGGCCTTTCTCAATGTGGAACAGAGCCGTTAATGGGCGACCCACCCTCTGGGCCTTCCGAAGGATGGTCTTGACCTGAGCAGGGGCAAAGACCCACCGGGAGGGCTGTAGCGAGGCCTGTGGGACGCGGACATCCGGCTCGTAGGACCCGTCGCTAACGCCCGCCAAATCTTTGGCCTCAAGGCGCCGGTAGCGGACGAGGTGGCCGTCGACCCCCTCCCCCTCCTCCTGTTGAACCTTGGACAAAATCGCCGCCGCCGTGTGGACGCCCCGGCCGGGGAAGACCTGGAGCGGGCCGAAGTCGAATACCTCTTCGATTCGGCTCGTGGCGAGGACGTACCGGCGTAGCTTCTCCCCATAAGTGTTCTGGAACCAGTACGACGGGGCGATGAAGCCGAGCCGCCCGCCGGGGCTGAGTAGCTCCAGGCCCCGGTGGAAGAAGAAGGCAGAGAGGTCGTTGTAGCCGGTGTAAGTCTCTGGAAATCGGGCCCTTAGATACGGTGCCAAGCCGCTTAACGCCTGCGAGCCCACGTACGGAGGGTTCCCGACGACGGCGCGCCATCCCCCAGAGCCGCGCCCGCAGGGAGGAAATCGATCCGGGAACTCCAGCTCCCAGTGGATGGCAGGAGGCCTCGCCTCAGGAGCGAAGAACTTATCGCACCAGGCATCCATCGCCCGCCTCAGGGCGTCGGGGCCCCCCTCGGCTCCGCCGGCTAAATCCAGGTCGGACCGCCAGGCGCCCACCAGAGCATCGCCCACGCGGGCCGAGCGGCGGAGCGCCGCTGCCGTCTCCTCCCCACCGCCGGAGGCGAGCCAAAGGACGAGGCGGGTTAAGTGAACGGCGGCCGGGTCGATGTCGACGCCGGAGAGACAATTGGCGGCCACCCGACGCCTCCAGGGGAGCCGTTCAATACGGTTCGGTCCAACGGAGCACCGCCGGACGGCCTCTCCCTCCAGCACCCTAAGGGCCTCAAGGAGGAAAACCCCGGCGCCGCAGGCTGGATCGAGGACGGAGACGGCCTCAAGGGCCTCGGGCGTCGTCGAGCCGGAAAGGAGCGGCCTAAGCGTCGCCTCGACGATTAGCCCCGCCACGCCCGATGGAGTGTAGACAGCCCCCAGGGCCTTAACACGCTCAGTGTTTCGAGCCAGACCGGCCTCGCTCGCCTCCCATCCAAGGGACGCCTCGTAGATGGTCCCAAGCAACCGAAGGGCTGCCCACTCATCGTGGGCCGCCTCCTCTGCGACCACGGCGTCGAGGAACGAGAGTAGCCGGGCAGATGCTTCTTGAGATAGGCTCTCGTGAAGAAAAAGCTTCCGCCCCCTACCCAAAAGACCCTCGGACAGAATTGAGTGGCGACCCGCCGCCTCGCGCAAGATCGCCCGGAGGCGCGCGCCTTCAACCTTCCGGAGACCGTCTTCCAAAAAATCTCGGAGGGGGGAGGAGGAGTTTTCTCCATCCAGGAAGCGCTCGCCCAAAACAACTGAGGCAGCCAGAAGAACCGCGCCGACAGCGGCATCTAGGCCGTCGCCTCCAGCAACCGTGCCGCGATTGGATCGAAGCAGGACCGAGACCGCCTCGCGCGCTCGCCCGACGACCCGCCGCTCCCAGGCGCCCTTCTCAAAGGGCCGACCGGGCACGCCTCGACACGAATTACTAGAATTTCTCTTAAGCATTACAGGCGAACTCATTGAAACAACAATAGCATAAGAGATAATATTTTGCAAGCGATTAGGCCGGGGCCACGCGCATCCGGCCCCTGGAGCCGACCGCCCGCGACATCCAGCCATAAGCTCCGGCCCATTGACAACCCCTCCGGAAGAGGTGTAAGAGTACAGAGCCTTCCCGCCCGAGAGGAGCGTGGCCCATGGACCTTCGGATTCTCCAGGAGCTGGCCGAAGAGAACGACCGGAAAATCCTCCTGCTCGTGCTCGACGGGCTGGGCGGGCTCGCCATGGGGCCGGGCGGCCCCACCGAGCTCGAGGCGGCCAACACACCCAACCTCGACGCCCTCGCGGCGGACTCGAGCCTAGGCCTCATGGACCCCGTGGCCCCGGGCATCACGCCCGGCAGCGGGCCCGGCCACCTGGCGCTCTTCGGCTACGACCCATTCACCCACCTGATAGGGCGGGGGGCGCTCTCATGCGCGGGGGTGAATTTCCCCATGGAGCCCGATGACATCGGCATCCGGATGAACTTCGCGACGAGCGACGAGGCCGGGGCCATCATCGACCGCCGGGCGGGACGCATTGAGACCAGCCGATGCGCGGAGCTCTGTAAGAAGCTGGAGAAAGCCGTCGCCATCGAGGGAGTAGAGGTCTACGTCCGGCCGGAGAAGGAGCACCGGGCGGCGGTGGTGCTTCGGGGCCAGGGCCTGAGCGATGCCGTCACCGGCACCGACCCACAAAGCACAGGGCTCCCGCCGTTGGCCGCCATCCCGACCGATGGAAGCCCCGAGGCCGCCCGGACTGCGGAAGCGCTAAACGAGCTCACCCGCCAGGCCGCCGAAATTCTAGCCGACGATCATCCGGCCAACGCCATCATCATGCGGGGAGCGGCCAGGAAGCCCACACTCCCCCAGATGCAGGAGGTCTTCAAGCTAAACCCCGTCGCCATCGCCACCTACCCGATGTACAAGGGGCTGGCCCGCCTCGTGGGGATGGATGTCATCGAGGGGCTGGAGCGGACCGAGGAGGTCTTCGAGGCATTGGGCGACGCGCTCGATCGCTATAATTTCTTCTTCTGTCACGTCAAGCCGACCGACAGCCGGGGCGAGGACGGTGACTTCGATGCCAAGGTCCGGGTCATCGAGGAGGTGGACGCCCTCATCCCCACCATCCCGCTTGAGGCCTTCGCGGCCGTCGCCGTAACCGGCGATCACTCGACCCCGTCCAAGCTACGCACCCACAGCTGGCACCCCGTACCGGCGCTCATCTGGTCGCCCACCTGCCGGGCCGACGGCCTGCCGAACTTCACCGAGCGGGCCTGCGCCACGGGCAGCCTGGGACGGTTTAGGGGAGTGGAGCTCATGCCCCAGCTTCTGGCCCACGCCGAGCGGCTGAAGAGATACGGGGCGTAGGCCGCCATAAAAAAATCGCCCCCAGAGAGGGCGGCCGTTCCTCCATACTAAAAAACTCAAAAATGGTGCCGAAGGGGGGATTCGAACCCCCACGGGCGTAGCCCACCACCCCCTCAAGATGGCGCGTCTGCCATTTCCGCCACTTCGGCACCTATGGCCTAACCGGCTATTCCAAAAATCATTATAGGTTGGCGGCGGGGGTTGTCAACCCTGGGAGAGAGAACGCCAGTAGGAGCCCAGCCGGTCTCAACCCGGACGGGACCCTTGGGGGCGGGTGAAGGGCCAGGTGGGGGCCGGCGGCTCCGGGGCGTCGGTTTCAGTGAAGAGGAGCTCCCAGCTATCTTCCGACCGGTCGTGCTTGAGCCTGTAGGTGCGGCCATCGGACGCCCGCACCGTGAAGTAGGTGTAGACCGGGCCGAACCAGCGGTCTATGACCGCCTCCACCTCCAGGTCTCGCCCGGCCAGGACGAACCTCTCGGGCATCAGGTCCCGCTCATCCCCATCGGTATGCTCCACCCGCACCATAGCAGAAGCATTGTACCAAAAATCTAACCCGTTCGGCCAGCCCTGCAGAGGTTTTGTATTCGGAAAATCGCGGAAAATCGCGGAAAATCGGCCCGTCAAGGAGGTCGAAGAGCCAAAGGGGGTGCCTCTCCTATTTGTGAACAGCTGAGGCTGGACGATACCTGGCGACATGGATTGCCTCCGCACTAAGGGTAGTCGGGCGACCAAAGGTCGCTTGCGACCCCCGGACCCCGACACCACCCAGCAGACCTTAATGCCATAAAGGCCGGACAGCCATAAAGGTTGTCCCTACATGGTTTTGCGCTCGTGTAGGGACAGGGCCGACTCCGCCTGAGGCGGACTTGCGACCCAGCCAAAGGCTGCCTGCAGCACCCGACACCAACAAACCCTGTAGGGACAGGGTTTGCCCTGTCCGCAAAGAAAACCCGGACAGCCTAAAGGCTGTCCCTACATCTTTAATACCAAAGAACAGCCAGCCCTGTCGTCACGCACTTCCCGTACTTCCCGAATGAGGGGCGATTTTTTTGTTTGATGTAGGGACAGGGTTTACCCTGTCCGCGGGTTAGAAGGACGAAAGGCCGGACAGCCATAAAGGCTGTGTCCCTACAGGGGGCAAGCGATGATGGCCCAAGGTAACGCCTTATTAGACGCCTTGCGGGGGATGGAAGAGGCGGCAGGGGCGGCAGAGGTCATCGAAGCGGGTAATGTAGGCATCCTCCGACTCGACAAAGGCAAGGATCACCTCGTGGTGGGGGCAAATTGGTGTGTCCACGACGTCGCAGGCGTAGAAGATGCGGCTCTCCGGCTTTTTATGGATTGGGTCCCAATCGTCACAAGCCTCACAGATGGCATTGAGGTCATCCGACATGGGTCTATCGTGAGAGGCTGTTCCGAGGAGCTCCCATTTATGCCGGTCCCGGACATCGTCATTGAGACAAACTGGCTCCCCATCTTTCTTGCACCGAGTGGCGATGAGCATGGTGACCTCCTCAATCCTGAACCTTGGGGAAGCTTACCACGCCGCCATCGCCAGTCAAGGGGGACCGAACATCCGCGTAAGCCAACCCACTTCACGTCCCCCTGGAGGATGAGTCGGTCCAATGCGCTGTAACCTCGCCCCCCCACTGGGGCCTTCGGGATTACGGCTTGGAGGCCACAAGGTGGGCCTCAGGGGCAATTTCTGATGAAATATGAATTTTTCGGTTGGATGGCCAGAGTTAAGATTACCTGGGAAATATTAGCACCTAAGACCCAAAAATAATTATTGCTTTGTGCCGCCTCGTGCGCTATTATGATGTTTGTAAGAGATAGACTTGGTAGGAACGACAGGCCACCGCACAGGCGTCTGTTGTACGCCGTGCGGTTTTTTTATCGCCCTCCGGTCCGTCTCGTTTCAAAAATGCTTAAGGAAAGGAGGTGATACGCAATGGAGAAAGGAACTGTAAAGTGGTTTAACGAGGGCAAAGGGTTTGGCTTCATAGAACGTGAGGAAGGGCCGGACGTCTTCGTCCACTTCTCGGCTATCCAAGACGAGGGCTTTAAGACTTTGGCCGAAGGGCAAGCCGTGGAGTTCGAGGTTATCGAAGACACGAAGGGCTTAAAGGCCCAAAATGTAGTAAAGCTCTTCCCCGGCTCGGAGCCGTCCCCGAAACCAGACGCGCCCCCCGCCAGCGAAGCTGGCTCGGAGCCGCCCCCGAAACCCGACGCGCCCCCCGCCGGCGAAGCCGGCACGGCCTGCACCTTGTGCTCCGCCCCCAACCCGGAGTACCGCGAAGCGATAGGCTGCTACCACTGCTCCGCGTGCGGCAACGTCTGGCGCACGTAGGCCTGGACAGGTTCATCCGCCTCAGGCGGACCTGCAGCACCCCGGCACAACTTCCTGTCCTAAAGGCCGGACACCCACAAGGGGCGTCCCTACATTGAGACAGACCCTGTAGGGACAGGGTTTATCCCTGTCCGCATAAAACCGGGTAGTCGGGCCGACCAAAGGTCGCTTGCGACTCCCGGTCCGCATCCCCGGGTAGTCGGGGTCGCCCCGGACCCCGGCGCAAAAGGTTTCCGGCTCAGGGGAAAGCCATGCCCTTTCGATCGCCATGTTGTTACATTATACCTTCTAGGCTGCCTCATAAAAAGGGACGGGTGGGGCGGCATGCTTCTTACAAGGTCGGGACAAACGCTTGCGTGATTAAGCACAACGTTGTAAGGTTTGCAAACCTATAAGAAAAGCCTAGCTATTAGAGCCGTTGATAATGACCGAGCAGCTAAACGAGCTTCTCGAAATTTCGCAGATTGCCAGAAAGTATTGTAATGACCATCTCTGTTCCATTTCCAATAGCTCTGAAGGTCCCACAGCAAATAAAATTTATGCAGTTCAGTTAATGATTCTTTCTCGTATCATAAGCTCTCAGGCTGCTATTGAAATCCTCCTTGAGCATGGCCTTCATGCAGAAGCGGCCATCATTGCACTATCACAGTTCGAGCTAAGACTGGATATCCTGTACATCGGTGATAAGGTAGAGCGTGCTACTAAATGGCTGGAACATAATTCAGAAACCCGCCAACCATGGACGGTTAAGAGCAAAATTGAAGAGGTATACGTCCATGACCCAACAATGAAAGAATCCCAACTCAATACGTTCAGGGTGCTCTCTCAAGTGAAGCATGGAAACCCAGTAGCCGGGTTCTCTGGTTTTTACGTGCGCATAGACGACCAGAGGATTACTATTGCCACAGGCCCGATCGACGATACCCATTCGAGGTTATACACTTTTTTAATATACGGCCTCAGTATATTTCAATTCCTTGAGGCAGTTGAGGGATGCGCCGTGTTGACAAGTATCGACAATAAGCTGCACGAGGAGCTATCGCAGCTTAAGCTGAGAGCAAGCAAAGCATTGGCACGTTGAACCAGGCTCAAAGTGCATATATCACGATGTAGTTGCCCCCCACACTCCTCTGCCTCCAGGGGCAATGACTGTTGAAATATGAACTTTTCGGTTGGATGCCCAGAGTTAAGATTACCTGGGATAATCAAACCCTCTATACTTGGGTGACGTTCCACGCATAGAACTCTAACTCTGAAGGTGGTACAATGAATGGGGGCAGGTCACTAACTGCCCAATCGAGCCAACTGGGTAAACTACTTTAAGAGTAGGTTCTATGAGCAGAGCATTGACAATTCCGGAGTGGTATGGTGGTAGACTGAGTAATGGTGATGTTAACTTCTCTGCTCCCTTTATTTGGTTTATTAGGATATTTTTTCCCTTAGCATTGGTAGCATTGGTCAAGAAGTAATTACCAAGATAAATTTTCTGAAGACACATCAACGTTATAAAACTTTGGTTTAAATACCTTCTATTTTACCCTCAGACATTATTACTTCATTATCAATGCGTACGGTTGGTTTAGAAAAAACTAGGTCAAGATGAACCTCCGATTCGTTCCATCCACCGAAGATTACATTATCACCAATACCAAAATGCATGGTTTTTGCCATTTTCTCGTCAATTAGATCCCGACCCGTTGGCGATTTAATATCTTCATTAAGACCAATACCTACCTCTGCTAATACATTAGCTCCTCGACGTGATAGTACTTCTTTGAACTCAGGCCATGCATTATAAGGTTGACCAGAGATAGGTTCTATAAGACCATCTTTTACATCAAATTCGACAGTATCCTCACCCTCAAGAACACGACCTGGCCTAGCCAAATCAATAACAACATGGCCGTTTGCAGAATTCTTTTCAGGTACAAAGTAAACCTCTCCGGCAGGAAGGTTTCCGAAACGGTGGGGTGAATCAATAATACCCGAACTAATATGAATCTTATCAGATATTTTAAGCTTGATATCTGTTCCGAAATCTGTCTTAATATGCATAACTTTTCCAACATGTTTTACTAGTAAGCTTTTAAGTAATTCACCCTTCTTCCATATGGTTGTGAAATCAAATTTCAGATAATCACGGAAATCTTCCACCGTAACACCTGGCATATGAGCAATCCGACAAGGCTGACTTTGTGCATATTGTAAAATATTTTTGCGGAATCCCACTTCACCTACATTAGCTTCTATTATGGAAATAATCACATCTGCTGATTTTAGCGTGTTCTGTGAAGAAATAGTAAGTTCAAGAGGCTTTTCCAATTGCCTATGGAAATCGCGCCACTCATTAAATATTGGTAAAAAAGTAATCTGCGCGCCTTGCTCCATAACAGGAACAATAAGGGCTTTGGCTATTTCAATCCTATCTTCTTCAATAACAACTACAACTTGTTCTCCTTTTCGGACCCTCAAAGAATTTCGAATGACATTATGCGCGGCTTTAGCAAGATCGGTCTCACTCACAACATTACCCTCCTAATTGTGTAGAAATAAAAATTTTGTAAGAAGCAATTGCTTACACTATGCTAACTTGAAGCTCTCCTTCCATTGTTCCTGAAATTACCGACAAGTCTGAGTAGAAGCGGAAGGAGGCATATTCCTCTTCCTTCGCTTCTCCAAGTTCTTTAATAAGTTGGCTCCTCTTCCCTTCTTCCACGGCC
>JADFOP010000041.1 GCA_022562795.1 Nitrospinota bacterium | reverse complement strand
ATTCATTGACGAGTTGCTCTTTGGTCTTCTTTGTATCTTTCATCTTGTACCTTCAGACACCACTTACATGTTGGTTATCATTCAAAATGAAGAAAGCCGAGTTAATTCCTTTTAAGGGCAACTCGGCTGTAAGCTTCACGCCACTGACTTCTCCCCTTCCGGTCAGCTTCGCGGATTTCTGCTTATATTGAGCTTGGTCTGGAAACTGGTATTAACTAAAAAGGTGCGCTCTTCAAACGAAATGTCAACCACTATTCGATAACTTAATAATTATTTGCATAGTCTATAAATAATATATCGATTGCACCTATATTTTTAACCGCATAGAAAAGTAGTCGGGGTCGTCCGCCTCAGGTCCGCCTGAGGCGGATTCCTGGAGCTAAACAGCCTTCATCATCAAAACCGGGCCATTGCAGGCGACTTACCGACCCGCCTGTGGTCCACCGTCCTAAACTCGATGACGCCGACCGCCTGCCTGCGGGCGACGTTGACGGCCCCGTGGAGGGCGTCGGCCAGGTCGTCGTGGGGTGCTTTGGGAAAGTGGCGGAGCTCGTCTACCAGCTCCGTCTGCTCTCGCCTGAAGAGTAGGTCGCCGCGCTCGATGAGAGGGGCCAGGGTGGAGATGCGACGGACTTTGTCCACGTCGGGCCTGACCTCGACCGTAGGAATCCACCTGCTCGTCTTGGCGCTCTCAACGTCGAGGAGCTGCTTGAAGGCCCGCTGGTAAGCGATGACCTCTACGCCGAGGGCCGTGTGCTCCCATCGGTCGTAGGCGTGGAAGCAGGCCTGCACCTGGGCTCCGATCGGCATCCTGCGCCTTACGTAGTCGAGGACGTAAATCTTACCCATTTCGTCTACGCCGATGGTCACGAGCGCCGTGTAGTCGGCCGTCTGCTTTTCGCTTATGGCGAGGTCAATGAAGCCGTAAGTAGCGAGCTGCTTGCTGGCGATGTCTTCGGTCGTGTAGTAAGCAAAAGTCTCTTCCCGGAAGATGCGGGCCTCGGAGTCGAGGGGCTCGTTTTGGAACTCCTGCTCGAAGGCCGCCAGGCCGATCTGCCGCTTCTTGGCCTCCAGGCGCTTAATGGGCCAGCGCTCCGGCCAGAGGGGTCCGCCTGAGGCGGAGATGGCGGCGTATTTTTTGGCCTTGAACCCCCCACGGGGGTCTGCTCCGCGCTTAAGCAGCCGGGAGAGAAGCGAGTCGTAGTGGAGGACCGTGCCCACAACGAGCATCGAGCCCCCTGGGGCGAGGCAGTTCAAGAGCGTGCGGTCGAACCAGCGGGTCATCTTCTCACGCTGAAGCGGGCTCTCGATGTTTTCGTCGTTCTCCAGGTCGTCGGCCACGATGAGGTCGGGCCGGTATGGCCCATGTCTTATGCCCCGCATGCTCGCACCTGCGCCGCGGGCCAAAATTTTTACATTGTTGGCAAGTATGATCTCCGTCTCGGTCCACTTGCGGCCGACCAGATCGCCGTAGTCCTCCCGGATGCGCTCGTTGGTCTCGAGCTCCTCCCGGATGGCCCAGAGGAAAAACCGGCTCTGCGTGTCGGTGTCCGAGACGATGACGATGAAGCGGGCGAGGCCGTTGCAGGCCCTGTGGAGCGGCAGAGCGAGCGTGCAAAGCGTCGACTTGGCGTGCTCCCTGGGGGCGGCCCTAACGACGATACGCTGTGCGTGGTCAGCCTCAGGCGGATCTGAGACGGACTCCAGGTCGGAAATTATCTCATCGTGAAAAGGCGGCGAGGGGAGGTTGAAGTAATCCGGGAGGTAGTGGTGACACCACCACCCGAATCCGCCTGAGTCCGCCTTAGGCGGATTGAGACCCAGGGCTACGCGGGCTTCGGACTCAGGGGAGCGGGAGACTTTAGGCGGCAGAATGTCGTGGAGGATGCTCACGCCACCGCCTCTCCTTTTGGGTAGTCGGGCTGACTCCGCCTGAGGCGGACTTGCGACCCCCCGATCCTGACGCTCCGCCTAAGGCGGACAAAGGTCTCAGGTTCAGTCCGCCTCGGGCGGATGAGTACCCGGTTTCACCTCCATCACGCCGCCACCTCCTCGGTCGCTTTATCCGCCTCATCGGCCACCGCCGCCTCCAGCCGGCTCAAGAGCTCTTCATCGGCTGCAACCTCTTCCTGGAGGCGCTTTAGGATTCTCTCCTCGAAGGCCTTGAAGGCCTTTCCGTACTTGACCTTCGCCTCGGCCTGCTGGGCGGAGGCGCGGCCCATGATGGCCACCGTGCGCGCGAGCCTCTCAAGCGTGGCGAGACCGTGGCCGCCCTCGGCCAGGATGTTGGTGATGTCGCTAGCCACCATTGCCTGGGCTGTCTCGCAGAGCTCGAGGCCGGCCCCCTCGAGCGTGTCGTTCATCTTCTCGGCCTGGCTCAAGAGGAAGGTCATCTTCTCCTTCTGGTGCTCGAAGCTGTAGCGGTAACGGTGGATCGACGACACCCCGAGCTTAACGCCCCACCGGTCCTCGACCTGGCGCGCGATCTGCTCGTAAGTGAGCCTATCGACGGTCTTTACGAGCTGCTCGTCGACCCACTCCTTCGCCTCTGCGGGAAGACTCTCAACCTTGAAGTGCCTCCGCCTAACGCCGGCCGTCATAGAGCCACCCCCGGGTCCTCGACGCTCGCCTCCAGCAGGTCGATGCCGAGGGCGGTGATCCGGGCCGTGGTCACGGTCCCCACGCCCTCAAGCTTCGATTCGCGTACCTCCACGTAGCCCTTATCGACCAGGTATTGAAGGATGGCCAAAAGTGAGTGGATCGTGAGCCTGTGGCCGCAGCCGACCAGTGTCGCCACGAGCACGTCGGCCGCGATATGGTTGAGGTTGACGGCCCTAAGCAGCTTCAGCACCCGGCCACGTATCAGGCGGTTTTGCTCTTCTGCTATGCCCATCACGGCCCCCCTTCTGGGGCAGGCCCCCTTGGGGGTCCGCCTGTGGCGGCGGACCCAAGGTGTCTGTCGAGGGCTTCCTTCACGCCGTCTACCCTCGCTTCAAGCCTGCCCACGTTGCCCAGATATTCGGTCCTGAGGACGAAATCCCTGGCCATGCCCGCCCTCAGCGTGCTGATGGCCGCGTGGTTATCCTTGATGTGAGACTTCACTTCTTGAAAATTCTCCCGCATGTTTTGGCGCTCGATCAACAAAATCGTCCCGATGGCGCCCCAAAGCAGGCTGAAGAGCGAGAGGAAGGCGGTAAGGACCCACCGGAATACGTCCGGGCTCATCACTTTTGGCCCGGTCGCGCCGAGGCGAACCACCGGTGCTGCATAACGTTGAGGCCTGCGTAGCCGCCCGAGAGCAGCAGGACGCCGTAGTAGAACTCAGAAGCGGAAACCGCCGCAATGGACGGATGGACGGCGTAGCAGAGCGCGAGGATGCCTGCCAGGACGACCGCCGTCTTCCTCCAGCCGGCGTCCCCTGCCAAGGCAGCCTGCTGCGGGGAGGGCAAGCCCTCTTGAGGGCCCGGTGTCGCTTTAGTCTGCTTGGCCATTCGCCTTATCCTCCTGTGCCCGCGACGTGGGAGCGGCTGGAGTCGACCAGGTTCATCTGCCCAACGATGTGCAGGACGATCCTCTGGTTCAGCCAGAGCCACATAACGAGACCCGCTCGGTTTACTGGAGCCCAAGTGTACCGCCAGCCGTCGTCGTACATCTCCGGGTCAATGAAGTCGTCGGCCCGCACCATCTCCGTCGTCGCGCCGTCCTCGTTCTGGAAATTGCTCGGCAGCCAGGGGAGGTCGGGGCTGCCGTCGTCGAGCCAGCCGTCGATTGTGTAGCTCTCGACGATGCACTGAGCAATGTAGAGGCAGGCCTCCTTGATGGCCGGGATCAGGTCGCTTTTCCCTGCCAAGGCAGCTTGCTGCTCGCCAGCGATCTGCTCCAGGTCCCATTTGGAGGTGAGCTCCAGGTGATGGCGGGCGAACTCGACCGAGTGGCCCCAGCCGCCAAGCAGCAAGGCCTCGACCGCTTCGTAGGCGGTCGCAAACGTAGGCTTGCCTACCGTGGGCGCGTGGAGCTGTTTGTCAGTGAGGAAATCAGCGGTCCACCTTCGAATCTTCCTGCTGGTCACGTTGACGAAGCCCTTGTTGTAGACCTCGCGGTAGGCGGGGACGAGCCCGGTCGCCAAGATTATGTCGGCCACGCCGTCGCCGACCTGTCTAATCTTCGGCAGCGCCTCGCCCAGGTAGATGTGCCCCGCTCCGGGGTCGCCCTCCGGGGTGAGGTAAGAGAAAAATCCTCCGGTCTGCGGTGTGTAAGCCATGGTGGCTCCTCCTTCTCTCCGCCTAAGGCGGAGCAGTAAGCTGCGGGGCAAGCCCCCGTCGCAAGCCCGCCTCAGGCGGAGTCGGCTGCCCTGGCAGGGGTCGAAAAAGCAGCCTGTGGCCAGGTGTGTTCCCCCACTCCTCGTCGGCTGCGTGGACGGCCTCGTGGAGGCAGTTTTCCCAATCGGATGAGGCGATCACTTTTCTCTCAGGCAGTATGCACCCAAGCCATTTAGCGCCCTCGCCGGGATTGCCGAGCGCCTCGCTGCAATAGGCGTTTATTTCCTCGACGCCGCCCTGTGCTGTTTTCCAGTCCGACCCTGGATATGTCGTCACCTTCACTGCCAAGGCAGGCAGTGAAGTGCCCCCGGCACGCTGCGGGCCAGCGGATAGAACCGCGACAGCGAGGATCGCGCTTACAGCCGCAAGCGGCCCCCCAAAGGGGGCCTGGGCCCGCCGGAAAGCACTGAACACGGCTTATTCTTCCCTAACCCGCCTTAGGCGGGCTCCAGGTGGAGGTGGGAGCCTTCGTCCAGGACCTCGAGCCCGAGACGGGGGGCCAGGACCATCATGCGCTGCCTGCCGCTCATGGTGCGGCCGGCCTTATCGGAGACAGTCGTCGCCGCCAGCTCAGCCTCGCTCCACGTCCAGTCGACGGCCATCATGAGTGTGTGATAGCTTGTTATCACTCCCCCGACCTCATCGTTCCCGAAGGGTGAGCGGCCCCACGAGGTAATCCTTCCACCACACGCACACATAAGTTGAGAAATGGCATCGCAAAAATCATGGAACGTCATCTCTCCTCCTCCGCTTGAGGTGTGGCATGAGCCCGCCTCACATCTGGTGGACCGAATCCCTTTCGCTAAGAGAGGAGTATCAAAAATCAGGTGGGCTTGTCGTCACGTACTTCTCGTACTTCCACTACTTCCCGAATGGAGGGCGATTTTTTTTGCTTGGAGCGGATTTATTCTGGATCGAGCGGTGCGGAATCAGTCAAAGTGTGAGAGAACTACCGCCAACTTTCGGGTAGTCGGGGTCGCCAGCCCCGCCTCAGTGGGGATTGCAGCGCCTTTATAAGGCACTGGCTGTCCCTATATGGATTTGTGAGAAGGGTCTTTAGAGGACGCGCGACCAGCGCGTCAAGGAGATGGATTTAATCGGCCTCTTCTGCGAGCTCGGCGAGGCGCTCCAGGACCGATTCCCTATAGATGCGAAGCGTGCGGTGGCCGAGCTTCTCGCCCTTGAGCTTACCCATGTTCCAGAGCTTGCGGACGTTGCTGGGTGTGCAATCGAGGATGTCGGCCACCTCAACCGTGGTGAGCAGGGACTTTTCCAAAAACTGCGTCATCGGCCCCCCTCCACGATCTCCGGGCACGATGCAACTCCGCCTACCAAATAGTTATTTTGGCCCCTTCTCCTCCTCACCCTGGACAGTGGGGCCCGGCAGACAGCCCGGCGTAAGGCTCTGGCGGATGGAGGCAACGAACCGGGTCAGGTCGTAGGCGTCATTCACCAGCCCGTGGAGCCTCCCCTCCAGCCTCTCTAGGCGGCGCAGCAGGCGGAGCAAGCCCCCTTGGGGGTTGCAGAGTCGCTCGCCACCCGCCTGGGGCGGGGTTGCGGCGCCTGCTCGGAGCTCAGGCCGCTTCATCGTCTACCCCTTCCTCGAGCCGCTTAAGCAGCTTCTCGGCCCACGCCTCATCCTCCTTAGCGATGGGGATAGCTCGTTCGCGCTCGCCTCCCTCTTGCGTCCCACCCTTTTGCATGAGGTTCTCAACCAGGAAAAACGTCCAGGGCTCCCACCGGTCGTGTCGCTCGGCAGGCAGGGCGTGGACGCACGTCATGGCAAGCTGCACGACGATTCCATCGGGCCGCTCCATCAGGAGCTTGCCCACGACGTAGTGGTCGGGTTCGCGGGGGTCGTTCTCACAAAAGGGGCAGTTGATGAGCTGCTCGCCTCGTGGCTCGTACATGGCTACAGGCTCCTGAGGCTCAAGCCGCGCCCCAATGCCGCCTGCGGATCGAGCATCTCAGCATTGGCCTCCCGGCAGGCCTCGCACAAGCGGTTGTGGGGCCCTTCGGAAGAAAACGGCCGCTCGCACCTGAGGCACTTCCTCACCGTAAGGGCCGGCCTTGAGAGCGCCTCTCTCGGCCCGGACGGCGGCGGGAGGCCCGCCTCCTCGTAGGCCGAGGCGAGTGAGCCGAAGGCGCCTCGGTAGGTCTGCGGGTCGGGCGTGTCGGGGTCTCGCTGAATCTCTAGTGCGGTTGGCGAGCTGCCCAGCCGAGCCGCCAACCTCTCCAGGGCCTCGCACAGATATGCGTCGCTGTAGGCGCCCCTGGAGAGCCTTGCGGGCTCAAGTCCCGCTCTCGCCCAGGCATCGGGCCAGCTTCCGAAGCGGGAGCGGATGAGCGATGCGCTGAGCCGGAGGGCGCGGCCGCCATGGGCCACAACCGGGCGAAGGCGCTCCCACTCCCTCAATGTCTGCGCGCCGCCTTGCTCCTTTGCGACCAGGCGCATGACCTCAAGGATCGCCTCATCGCTCACAGCAGGCCTTGGCACCGGGGGAGCTCCTCTCGCACGGGATAAGCAATGTCGTACCAGATCACGGCGGGTACTCTATTAGACACCCACACCTCGGGGCAAAGTTCCTCCTGGATATAAGCTCGGTCCGGCAGGATATACTGGCCCGGCGCCGGGTGGGGGGGGAGGTAGGAGGACACCATGGGGGTTCTTTGGGCACCTATCCTATGGCGGGAACGCCGGGCCAATGTTTTTCCTTACGCCGCCGCATGGGGCGGCTAAAGAGTCAAACTTACGACCGATCCTTCCAGCCGGCGGGCTGTCTTCAATCAGTCCACAGGCCTTGTTAAATATTGAGGATTTCCTGTCGGACTTCCTTGACGCTCTTCTTGAAGCCCGCTACCTCCTCCAGCACCCGGTGGACGTGCTCGAGGCATTCGTCCATGCCGAGCTCCCCGTCGAAGAACCTCAGCAGCGACCCGAAGTACTCCGCCAGGGTCTTTTGGTGTTCGTTGAGCTCGGTGGACGTTCTCCGGTGGCGACGGGGAATTCGGTAGACGACATGGCCGGTCCTGTGGGCCAGGTGCTTCAGAACGCTATGGTCGGCCGTGGCGTTCATCAAAGGGATGAGTAGCTCCAGGGGAAAGCGACAACCGCTCCCGTTCTCATCTGCGGGGAGGCATGATCGGTAAAGGTAATTCGGGCTGATACCCAGCTCGTCGGCCAGTGCTTCGACGGTCTTGCCCGTCCGGCGGTGGACCGTTTCGTAGAGGACCTTCTTTAAAGAGTGCATTTCAAAGCCCTCCTTCCAGTGTTTTAAAAAATTTTCCAAAAGCTTTAATGGACTGAGATGACATGGGCTGGTATTGCTCCTTATAAGTGGGAGTGGGGAGACGTCCGGCGCTCGGGCGCACCCAACCTTTACATACTTCCTGATTAATAGGAAAACTTGACTTTAGCATCAGCGGGGGATACCCTCGCTCCAAAGTAGTCGGATAAGAGGCATTACCTGTTGAAGATAAGGATAATATATCTCAGATATGTTTGTCAAGCAAAATATATCTGAGATATAAATTAGTTATATGGAAGATATTGGTAGCAAAATCAAAGAGATAAGAAAGGACTGGGGACTTACGCAAAAAGAGTTCGCTAAGAAAATTTTTATCAAGCAGGGCTACCTATCTTCCATTGAGCGGGGGAAGAAGCGGCCTTCTGAGTCGATATTGCTGGCCATTCAAAAGGTTTTTAATGTGAGCGAAGAATGGCTCTTGACGGGAAAGGGCCTCAAGCGAGACCTGGACGCTTTAGGGCGGGCGCTTGAAATAACCACTCACCTTGCCAAAGATGAACAAGAAGAATTCGAGCGAATCGTCCTCAAATCAAAGTTATACGATGCCATCCCTGATGAGATCCGGGCCCATCTGCTTCTAACGTCACGGCCTGTGCCGGACCTCAAGGTCATTTCCCGCCATAAGCTAAATGAGCTTGAGCGCTGGGAGGCCTTCGTGCCCGTGGCCCTGGTTGCCGGGCATGCGGTGGCTGAGGACCCACGCTCCATATCCGACCACGACATTGAGGGCTACTGCCTCATCTACAAGTCATGGTGCAAGAGGCCGGAGGATTACGTCTGCGTGCGCCTTAGCGGGGACAGCATGGAGCCTGCGTTGCCCGAGGGCTCCATCGTTGCCGTCCACCTTAGAAGCCGTAGCCTTAGGGGGCTCAACAAGAAACTGGTGGCGGCCCGCCATGAAGGGGGTGTCGCGGTCAAAGAGCTTCAGCGCTCCGGCGATAACTGGTTCCTCATCTCCTACAACAAGGAATACCCGCCGCTGCTGATTCGGCCCGAGGAGGAGAACACCATCATCGGCAAAGTCGCATGGTGGTGGGCGAGGCAGGAGTAGGGGGAAAGGAGGGACGCTCTAACCCTCTGCCCCTTAAGCGACCGGCCCTCCGCTCGACGCTGCACCCGAATCCGCTATATTGTCAATCCTTAACTAAAGTGCCCTAAATCTCGATACATTGTCGGAGAGAAAGTTTTTTTACCCGTCGAGCAATTGAACATAATTATGGTGCTTTTACACCATTTGGTACATCCCGGAGGGCTCCTGGAAGCGAATTAGCCGATCGCACCCCCATGCTTAATCTTGGTATGCGCCTCAAACTTAATGTCTTATACGGATCAAGGGGCCAGGTATGAACGCCTTGGCATAGCAATTGCTTATATTCTCTAGAGATGGAGTTCAAGCAAATTATGAAGAGCGAGCTAGCCACCTCGATCCTACGGAAAGACGGCAGCTCCGGGGAGGTCTCGGCCGGCGGGCCAGGTAGGAGGCTCGCGTTGGGTCAATTTAGCATGTTCCAGAGAATCAGCTACAACCGCCTCTTCAATTTAGTGAGCGGCGTCGTTCCGGCCGTCCTTTTTTTCGTGCTGGTGAGGGCCGAGACGAAAAGGCTCTGGCTATTTTTCAACCGGCCTGAGCTTGCGGGCACCGATGTGCAATTCTATGCCATCGTCATCTCGTCGTTTTCAAAGATTCTGTTCATGTCGCTGATGATCGCACTGTTCCTGTTTCGCTTACAGCCGGTGAGCAAGGCGAAGGGGATTATGCCGAGGCTCACCGCCGTTGTGGGAACTTTTTTTATGTTCCTCCTGATTCTGTTCCCGGCGGCGCCACCCTCGTTGCTCCAGACCCTCATCGGTACGATTCTGGTCGCTCTCGGCACCGCCTTCTCGATAATCGCGGTCGGCACACTGGGCCGGTCGTTCAGCATCATGGCCGAAGCCCGGAGGCTTGTGACCCGCGGGGTCTACTCAATAGTTCGCCATCCGCTCTATCTCGCCGAGGAGATCGCCGTCCTGGGTATCGGCGTGCAGGTTTTCTCGCTGCCAGCCGTTTTGTTGCTGGCCCTCCATGTCGCCATCCAGATCCGGCGCATGCAGAACGAAGAGACCGTCTTGAAAAACGCGTTTCCCGAATACGAGACCTACATGGTCCAAACGCGCCGGCTCATCCCGGGTGTATATTGATGAGACCTTCTGGGAGATCTACGCCACCTGTCAAAAGGAAAAGGCGCCGTAAGATGAAATTAGGAGTTGTATAATGAGTACCCAAAAATTCCGTCAATCTGTCAATAGAGGCTACCTCTGGGGCAAAACTCACGTTTCGTTCAAGGAGGTGAGCTTCGCCCTCTGGACAACCTACTTGAGCTTTACCTTCCTCAACGGTCCCTGGTACAGTTCGTTCTTCCGCCCCTTCTAATAAAAGAGCGTCAGGCAACCTCGGCCTTTAGGCGCAGGCCGCAGGAATGAGTCCTATCCGGCTTTACTTAGAGGATGGCGACGAGACCGCCCGTCGGGAGGTGTGGAGTTCAAGTCTTTGGACGCTGCTTAGTGTGGGGAGGCGGCTGGGGGCCTAACCGCAGGCGACCACGGTGTAGCCCGCTTTCTCGAGAGCCGAAGTTATGGGGCCGGTATCGCAGGCCGCCAATCGGAAGTTGTAGACCCTCTCGGCCTTCTCATCCTCGGCCCCGTCCATCCAGACGGAGATGATGTCCCCGCCGTGTTCAGCCATAATCCTTGAGACCTTCGAAAAGCCTTTGGGGTCTTCGCCGGGGATCGCGTCGATGCGGACCGAGATACCGATCATGTTCACCATCTTGATCAGAAGGCCGAGGAGGTCTATCGCCGTGATTATGCCGACCAGCCTGCCTTCGTCATCGACAACCGGCAGACCGCCGATTTTTTGGAAATAGATGAGGCTGGTCGCCTCTGCGATGTCGGTGTGGGGAGTGACGGTGAAGACGTTCTCGGTCATAATCTCGCCCACGGTCACCTCGCTGGAGGCCTGATTATCCGAAGACGGAGTAACGAGCGCCTGCCGGACGTCACGGTCGCTCACGATTCCCACCAGGTCTCCATGCCGGTCGACCACGGGGAGGTGCCGGATACGGTATTCTTTCATGTAACCGTAAGATTCTTCTACGGTAGTCGTGGGTGAGACGGTAATTACATTGGTCGTCATGAATTCCTTTGTTAACACGCCACACCTCCCATCAAGATCCCGACTGGAGTATTCAGGAACATGGGTTCTATCCACCTAACTTATCGGCGATTTGGCTCAATAACTTAACCCCGCCATTGAGAGAAAACTCACCGCCGGCGTTAGCAACCCGTCGAACTATTCTTTTGCACGAGAGGAAGGCCTGGATAACGCGGATGTATTTTAAAAGATCGGCAATCTCGGGAGATGTTGAGTTTTCCAAAATATTATAACGATTAATATTTCTCCACCAAATTGCCCCCCTGTGACACTTGCTCCCGAAGCGGCTCCCTCGAATTGAAAAAATCATTGACAGCTCAACATATTGTGGTACATTTGCCTGGGCAATACCAGATGTGCTCATTAAAGTTGCGAGGCGTTCTAAAGCTCCTTGCCCCGTGCGGATTGATTGAAAGGAGTAGTGTAGGGTGGATAGGCCGTATCAGGGCTATCTCATCGGCTCCCATAAGCTGCGCGGTCGGTGGTTCGCCTACGGCTGGATACCAGAGGCTGGACCTCAGACGAAACGTGGGCCGGGCCGCGACCGGCTCGTCTTTATCGACGAGGTCGCAAGTCGAGAAGAGGCCGAGCGGCGCGTTCAAGAGGAGATCGACCACATCCTGCACAAGCGCGGCCCCTCGTGAAACCTCTATGAGGCGCACGAGAGCCTAGAGTAACGAAAACCGGAGAGCCG
Organism: Nitrospinota bacterium; assembly: GCA_022562795.1. Taxonomy (GTDB): domain Bacteria; phylum JADFOP01; class JADFOP01; order JADFOP01; family JADFOP01; genus JADFOP01. Next base: position 8,189 of record JADFOP010000041.1, on the reverse strand, counting down.
CTGGAATGGCTCTCCGGTTAATATTTCCAACGACAGGCCTTACTGGCCCGCCCATCTCTTAAGTCGCCTTGCCTGTCGCTTCAGGTTCGACACCCCGCGCCACCCAGGAATTGCTCGGGAAGCTCTCTCTTTCAGCTCTTCGGCGATTCGGTCGGAGAATCCGCCGTTTTTTTTTCCTCCTCCTCGGGGCTCCCGGCCTCCGCCTGGGCGACGGTGGACGGCTTCTCCGGCTCTTCTTCTTCCTCCAGTGAGTCTGTAAGCTCTGAGGATGCCTTACGAAACTCCCTTATTCCTTTGCCAAGGCCCCGGCCTATCTCCGGCAGCTTGTTGGCCCCGAAGACGAGCAGCCCGATGAGCAGAATGATGATTAGCTCCTGCATCCCTAAACCGAACATAATTCCTCCGGGAAAGCTTGACGGGGAGACCGGAGTGGCCTTATCTATAATAATAATTGGGGTTTTCGGGCAATGTCAATCCTTATTTAACGGCCCGGCCAGGGCTGCCATACGCCCTGGATGCATGTATCAGCAATCGACGCAGACCGTATCGCGGAGCTTCTCCACATCTGCCTTCGTGATTTTTTGCACGCGGGCGAGCTCCTCCAGGCTCTTGTAAGGCCCCCTTTCCCTTCGGTCGCCGGTGATGGCGTGGCAGACGTCTTTGCCCAGGACCGGGTTGATTTTTATAGCTATGTCGCGCTGGGTGGCCTTGTTGATGTCGAGCTTGGGAGGCTGGGCTTTCTCGTGCCATTCAGCCACGGTCGGGCCCGCCGCGGCAGCGATAAAAATGCCGGAAATGAGAACAACAGCGGCGAAGTATAGCGTTTTCATGAGGCTCTCCTCTTGATGATGATTGTAAGGGCCCTCGAATTAATTAAAGTCATCGCTCCTATTACCGTTAGTCTATATTGAGGGAGAAGCTTGGAGCATGCGGGCTGATATGCAGATACCATAGCACATAGTCCTGGCTTGCTGGGCAAGTTTCTTTCCGTTCCATCGTCAAATATATTGTCTATCGCCTCTACCAGGGCCATTCCTGGGAAGGGGATTATTTTTCGGGGGAACTGGATGTGAGACGGAGCCACCGCCGCTTACTTGAGGTTGCTGTCGCAGCCACGCTGCTTGGGGTCTTGTGCAGCGGCTCGGTTCTCTCGCCTGAATGGGCGGTCGGGGAGGTAGTTTCATCACGGAAAGAGATGGCCCCGTGGCGCCGATGTGTGAAGACCTCAGGCGCAAATAGGGCTCTTGCCCTCCAGGGACGTAACCCTGATTGGGAGACAAACATCATTTTGTGTAAGGAAGCTCTCGACCTTGAGACCGACTCTCAAAAGATCAGTTTCTCGCTCGGGGCGCTCGCGGGAGCCTATTTGGGCAAAGGGGATCTGGATACTGCTATTTCCATATACTGGGAGGCCATTCTTCTTAAGCCGGATGTCGACCTGCATTTCTTTCTGGCCGACGTCCATAAAAAAAAGGGCCAAGATGCGGAAGCCGTCGCAGTCTATAAGAGAATCATCAGCCTCCGGCCCGATAATGCGAGGGCCCATCTCTATCTAGGAAAGACCTACGAGGATATGGGACAGCGTGATGAGGCTACGGCCTCTTACAAAGAGGCGGTTCGCCTGGAGCCGGACCTGACAGAGGCTCACTACAGCCTCGGCATGGCCCGCAGCAGGACCGATGGCTCGTTGGACGCCAGCATCGCCTCGTACGAAGAGGCAATCCGCCTTAAGCCGGACCTGGCAGAGGCCCACCTCAACCTCGGCATGGCCTATGAGAAGAAGGGCTGGAACGAGGCCGCCATCGCTTCGTACGAAGAGGCAATCCGCCATAAGCCGGACCTGGCAGAGGCCCACCGCAACCTCGGCATGGCTTACGAGAAGAAGGGCCATTCGGATAAGGCCATCGCCTCTTACAAAGCAGCCATTCACCATAAGCCAGACTTAGCCGAGGCAAACTACCACCTCGGAGTGGTCTATGCTTTAAAAGGGCGCAGGGCGCTGGCGGATCATTATCTGTATGAAGCCGCCAATACGTACCTCAAGGCGGGCAGACGAGAAGGGGCCGTGAAGGCTTACGGACACCTGAAGAGCCTCAAATCTTCCCGTGCCCACGAAGTCTTTAAGAAACTATACCCCTAGCGAAGGACGCTTCAAGTCAGCCTCTCCCCATCACGCAAGCCGCCTCTCAGGAATCCATAGTGAGGAGAATTTTCCGGGCGCCCCGGCGGGCGGCGTGCCCGAAGGCCTCGATGCCTTCGGAGAGGGGATATGCCGCCTCGATGAGGGGCTCCACCTCCACCCGCCCGGCAGCGAGCCACTCTACGGCCTTATCAAGTGGCCCGCAGCGGCTGCCGACGACGGTTACCTCGTCGATGACCACCGGGGCCAGGGTTAGCGTGGTTTCTCCCGCGACAGTGGTCTTCAGCACAACGGTCCCCCGGGGAGCCACGAGGCCCAGTGCCTGGCCAAGCCCTTCGGGCAAGCCGGTAGCATCCACCACCACCTGGTATCGCACCCCCGGCGCCTCCTCGGCCAGGCTGGCCGCTATTCCACGGGCCCTTAGAATATCGAGCTTCTCCTCGTGGTGGCCGAGCACCGTGAGCCGGCAGCCCGTGGTATGGAGGACCTGGGCCACCAGCATGCCCAGCTTGCCGTCGCCCAGCACGCAAACGGTGGTCTCCCCGTCAACGGGCGCCTGCTCCAGCACCCGGAGGGCCGCCGCTAGAGGTTCGGCGAAGACGGCGACCCGCTCGTCCAGCTCCTCCGGTATCTGGTGGAGGCAAGCCTCCGGAAGGGTGGTGTAGTCGGCGAAGGCCCCATCGCGCTCGAGGATGCCGAGGACCGTCCTGCCCGGGCAGTGGTTCTGCAGACCTTCGGCGCAGGTGGGGCATTCGCGGCACGGGCAGTTAATCTCTCCCACCACCCGCCGGCCCACCAGGGCGGGAGTGTCGGCCTCGACCACCTCGGCGACGAACTCGTGGCCCAACACCCCCTCGAAGTCCATGTAGCCCCGAATGAGCTCTAAGTCGGTCGCGCAGATGCCCGCCACCCGGACCCTCAGGAGAGCCTCGCCTGGCAGGCGTTCCGGTACGGGGTAGGAGGTCTCCAGCCGGAGCCGGTCGATGTAGGTTAGGGCACGCATTTTCGAAAGGGGGGACGGGCGTCGCCTCTTAATCTATGGCCTCAGGCTTCGGCGTCTACCGGGCCGAGGGCGTCGAGGGCCTCGGCTATGGCGCGTTTCACCTCTGGGCCAGGCGAAGGCAGCGGCGCCCTGGGTGACCCGCCGTAGTAGCCCAGGTGGTCGAGAGCGGCCTTGAGGCCCCCTATGCCGTGGGCGGCCGTCACCAGCCGGGCCACCTTAAGGAGGGCGAACTGGCCGGCGCGGGCGGCGGCATGGTCGCCGGCCCGAAAGGCTTCGTAAATAGCCACGCATCGCTCCGGCAAGGGGCAGGCCACGGCCAAGACTCCCCCGTGGGCGCCCAGGCAGAGGGCCGGGTAAAAGGCAGGGGCACTGCCTGTAAGGACTCTGAACTCCTCGGGGGTTTCACTCAGGATGCGGCCGAGCTGGGCAAGGTCGCCGAGGCTGTCTTTGATCCCTACGATGTTCTCGTGCTCGGCAAGGGTTGAGACCGCCTCGAGGGGGAAGTTCAGCCCGGTGTAGGCCGGCACGTTGTAGAGGAGGATGGGGATGGAGGTAGCCTCGGCCACAGCCCGGTAGTGGTCGGCCAACACCTCGGGAGTCATCTTGCTACGGTAAAAGGAGGGGGTGATGACGAGGGCGCAGTCAGCCCCGACCTCGGCGGCCATGCGGGTGGTGGCGATGGTGGCCCGGGTCGTAGTCTCTCCGGTTCCGGCCATGAAGACCAAGTTAGGCGGGATGGCCTCGCGGGCGGCTTCGAAAACGGCCCGCTTCTCCTCGGCCGCTAGATGCGGCGCCTCGCCATTGGAGCCCAGCACCAGGTATCCGGCAAGCCCCGTCGTGTTCCACCTGGAAAGGTTGGCTTTCAGGGACTCGAGGTCCAGAGTGCCATCTGGCCTAAAAGGGGTAGGGATGGGCGGGAGGATGCCTCGTAACTCCACATTCGCTCCTCCGTCCTAGGCGAGGTCGAGCCCCGTATATACCACGCCCCCCTGGGGCTGTCAAAGCGAACGTTGTTCAGGGTAGTGGGCTAATTCAGCAGATGATTAGAGAGGTTCCAGGCGGCTGGGCGTGAATTAGGCGGCTTCGCCATCGTTACTTGGCATTCCTTCTCGCTCTATAGAGCTCATCATATCCTTAAGCATACTTTTGGAGAGGATGGCCTTGATATTGACCGATGAGTCTTCGGCCAAATCCACCAATTGGGGAGGATATACATGGCCTGTAGTGTCTGAAAGGCGTTCGACGACGGGACGCATGGGTGTTTGTGGATTTGCCGCGACGACTTGCCCTATCTCACCCGACTCAAACTGGATGAGGCTACCCACGGGATACATGGAAAGAGCCTCCAGCAATGCGTTGGCGATGTTGGGGGCAAACTGATCTTCCATATCATCAAGAATCTTCTGAAGGGCCTCGTAAGGCGTGAGGGCCTCTCGATTAATCCTGGCCTGGCACAAAGCCACGTAGACATCACAGATGCCGATAATCTTGGCATCCATATGGATGCTGTCTCCCGAGAGCCCCTCGGGGTAGCCCTCCCCGTTCTCCCGCTCGTGCACTTGATAGATAACATCGGCAATGAAATTGTAATTCTCGCCCAGTTCTTTTACAAAATCAGCCCCTATCTTCGGGTGCATATGAATGGAAATTTTATCGTCATGGGTCAGCTCGCCGCGTTTATTGAGGATTTTGCCCGAGATGAAGGCCATTCCCATGTTGTGGAAAAGAGACTCTAAGGCGAGGCGGACGAGTTCAAAGTGGGAGTACTTCAGAAGGGAGCCGAGCTTGGTCGCTAAGAGGGTGACTTTGAGGGTGTGCTCCACGAGATCCGAAACGTTGGTCTCGAAGCAAAACGCCCGCTGGAAGAGGCTCTGCTCGTAATGCTCCATGAAGTTGGAGGGCCGCAGGAACTGGCTGGTCAAGACGTTGTCCACAAGGGAGAAGGCCAGCATGTGGGCTTCGAGCGGATCCCACGGATGCTTCTTTCTCACACAGTCAAATAGATCCCTAATTACGTTGCGCGCGTGCCAGTACAGAAGGTCAGAAAGGAGGTCACCCTCCGGCGACAGCTCCACGGAAGAGGAGACCTCAGAGTCTGGTTGCTGTGGGTCAGAGACATGCTTCTCGCGGTTCTCCCCATTCCGTGATGAGGAATCGAGCGCATGGTTAAGTACTGTGCTATCTTGGTCTCGCATGGTTGCGCCTTTTTAAAAATTGAAAGAACTCCATTATATTATCGGCTGTTAGGCAAAGGAGTTTAGCGCATTAGCCCACAACCTTATTTTAGCCGAGATTATGCGGCAGCTTATAGCCAATGACCTAAATCTCCTCTTTTTCAGACCTTTTGTTACACTTTCTATATGAAGGCGGCCAAAACACGCGGAAGCCCATCTCAATCAGCTCCGCAGCCGTGACCTTCCTCTGGAGCAACCACACCATAAACCTGATCGACACCCTGGGGAATTCAGGTCTCCAGGGTGCTCTTCATTTCATCTTTAATGTTGTACCAGTTTAAGGCCGACCCCTATCACGTAGGTCAAATTTCACAATAAAAAAAGCCGAGCTACCCTCCTTAAAGGGCAACCTGGCTTCTAGAATCCGCTTTCACTGACTCACTCCCCCAAGGTCAGAATAGCGGTTATTGAGAGATACGATACTTTATTTTAATTATATAATATATATGCTGGGGGCGGAAAAGTCCAACAAATTCCTAGGATTAATTATCCCAGGAGACTCTCGACAAGAGAGCTTTCTTTAGGTTAAGGAATCAGGCCGGTCGCTTTTTTCGATTAGCGCCCCATCGTTACCGACGGTCACCTACGCTTGGCTGGGGGTCCGGTTTGGCAGGCGGGGTTCTCACCGGATGCTCCAAATCCCTGAGGAAATTAATTTCCCAAAGCCTTCTGAGGGGCGACTGGTGAAAGATCATCGGTCCGCCCCGCCAGCGTTCCCAGGTCTCCATCGGGGCGATCTGCTTCATCCAATCGCCGTAGGGGTGGTAGGGATGTCGCCCTAGCCAGTCGCTGGCGGCGATCTGCTTGGCCCATTGCCAGGTGGTGTGCATGTCCGAGGCGGTGAAGACCATGTCAGGCAGGTCCTTTTCCGGCTCCAGGAGGTGGACTGTGGCCCCCACCGGGCCGGTGAACGTCTCATAGAGAGCGCACCACTGGCGGTGGGCAACCTCAGGGATGCTGCTCGGCGACCACCTCCACCGTATCCTCTTCAATTCCCCCCCATCAAGGATGGCCCGAATATTGTGGTAACCTGGCTGTCGGCCGTCATCATGAGGTTGGCTTTGTAGCCCGTCCGTCGGCGACCAGCTTGTCCCGGATGCTTTGGACTTCGTTCTCGATGAGGTCTTCGAGGGAACTCATCTCCTCCTCCAACCGCTTGCGCTCGGTAACCTCACTCTTCAGTTGCTCATGGGCCGCCTTCAGATCATCGGTCCTATTCTGGAGCTGACTTTCCAGGGTCTCGCGGACCTTTCCAAGCTCCTCCTCGGCCCGCTTGCGTTCGGTGACCTCACCCTTCCGTTGCTCATGAGCCGCCTTCAGTTCATCGGTCCGATTCTGGAGCTGACTCTCCAGGGTCTCGCGGACCTTTCCAAGCTCCTCCTCGGCCCGCTGGCGCTCTGTGATATCCTCAAGGGCGAGGAGAATCAAAGGGGTTCCCCCGTTATCCCGAGAGATGCGACGGGCATTGAGCAGCATCGCCCTACGCCCGATCTTCGGAAACGCATGGTCCACCTCAAAGTCCTGGACCTGGGTGTCCTTCGGGAGCATCTCCTCCAGCAGCGCCCGCAACCGGGGAATGTCCCACTGGTCGTTGCCCATCTTGTAGATGAGGTGGCCATCCACCTCCTCCGGTGAGACCTGGAATGTCTGGTAGAAAGACTGATTTGCCGATACCACGCATAGGTCCCCATTGAGGACTACAAAGGGTTCCCGCACCGTCTCCAAGATGGTCTCGGCGTAGGCTTTGGCTTCCTGCGCCTCCCCTTTTAACCGCCTGAACTCGTTGTCAGATGTTTCGCCCAATTGAGCAAGCCGTTCAGCAATCCTTTGGTGTCTCTCTTGATGCATTTTTACCACCTCCTTTCAAAGTTGGCCTTTTGTCTTGCCTTCACCTTTCGTCTCATCCCCGCTAACCTCAAATTATTCATCAATCGATCCAATAAATCTTTTCCCAGATTTTTTCTGCTCTTCGGGAGACCCAAATAAAGTAATAATTTCCATAGCCACCTCTCCCACCTTTCTTTTCTTGTCCAGGCTATGCTTCTTAATTAATCGATAGCCCTGAGCCGCCGACAGGGCAAACTCCTGTATGATGATGCCCATGGCGATATCGACGAGCATGCACTCCTTGAACTCTTCCTCGAGGTGGTCTACATACAGTTTCAAGCGGAGCGCCTCCGTCACATCTTCCACAATGGCCAGCGCCCCAGTGACATCTCCCGCCAGATCCCGCATGGGCAGATATCTTTCATTCGTACGCCTGACCTTTCCATTCGAAGTCTTATGAGAAATATTTGACCTCGCAGCGTCCTGACCCGCCAGGGCGGCTTTGAGCAGCTCATCCACGCCCTCCTCAATGAGGTGGGGGAAAACTTCCAAGGCCACCTTCCCTAGTACCTCGTCTGCAGCCGTTCCTGAAATCTCCTCCATGGCGTTGTTCCAATAGGTGATGCGGAGGTCCCTGTCGAATACAACCAGCCCGTCCTTGATGTTCTGGACCACGTTTTCGATGAACTCATTTTGGGACCGTTGCGCCTCCTCGGCCCGCTGTCGCTCGTTGACCTCACTCTTCAGTTGCTCATGGGCCGCCTTCAGATCATCGGTCCGATTCTGGAGCTGACTTTCCAGGGTCTCACGGACCTTTCCAAGCTCCTCCTCGACCCGCTGGCGCACGGTGACCTCACTCTTCAGATGCTCATGGGCCACCTTCAGATCATCGGTCCGATTCTGGAGCTGACTTTCCAGGGTCTCGCGGACCTTTCCATGCTCCTCCTCGGCCCGATGGCGCTCGGTGACCTCACCCTTCAGTTGC
>JADFOP010000040.1:18904-19713 GCA_022562795.1 Nitrospinota bacterium | reverse complement strand
CCGTTTAGGCTCATGCTTCTGGTCATAAGGCGCGTTGTAGTAGTAGGTGCGGATAAGCCTGTCGTCTCCAGCGAGTTTCAAAGAAAACTTGTAGAAATCGATATCTGTCCTGATCCCATGGTCCTTGAGGCTGTGGTAAAGATTCATTCCGTCGATGAAGACCATGACACGGTTCATTCGATCCCCCCTAAAAAAGAACAGGGGGTTGGCTAGAGAGCCAACCCCCTGGAGGTCATAGCCTACCGTTGTATCCGCAAGACACAAGGGTAGGGAGCAATTCTATTTTAATTATCGACATGCCGCCGGCCATTGTCAATCCCTTTCGCCTAAACTAAGGAGGGGTTGGGTAGGCGCTCCGCCTCAGGCGGACCTTGGGCGGATGTCCGCGGGATTGAAGGGCAGATCGCTGCCCTAAAGGCCGGACACCCACAAGGGGCGTCCCTACAATGGGGCCTCACTGTAGGGACAGGGTTTACCCCTGTCCGCAAAAAACCGGGTAGTCGGGCCGACCAAAGGTCGCTTGCGACCCCCTGACCCCGACACCACCCGCCGAGGCTTCTGCTTTGTAAAAAAGAAACTCCATCCATGGACCGTCTTAGAGGGCATATTTCTCCAGTTATTGCCCCTGGAGGCAGAGGGGCGTGAGGGGCAAGAGGGGCAACTACATCGTGTTATGCAACCTCACAATGATTGGTGGGTCAACCGAAACGGAGGACTTAACACGGCCTACTCGCTTGGAGATGTTATATGCCTTTTAGATGAATGGTAGGTCAATAGGTAGTGGTGACGATGCCAGTGGCCCCTCTTGC
>JADFOP010000040.1:0-18894 GCA_022562795.1 Nitrospinota bacterium | reverse complement strand
GGAAAGCCACACCGGACTGCGACCAACGCTCCATCTACGGCTCCAGCGCACTAACGAGGAAGGAGGGCGGGAGGCTTGCTAGTGACATCTTAACTCGGGATAACCAACGGGAGAGTTTAAACTTCTTAAAAAATTGCACCCGGAAATCCAAGGGCGCCCGGAACGAACCATCTTGAAAGCATTCCTACAAAGGAACCTCGCGCGATATTGGTTGCCGGGTTCTGCCCACCCGCCAAGCCAACAGCGAGCTTAGCCTGACTAAAAAAATCGAGTCAAATGTTTGGCCACAAAATTTACCACTACCCGGGGCTTGAGCGAGAAGAGGTAATTATTTTCCACCAGACAGGGCGAATAACAGGCCACGCACCGGTGCCCGTGCAGTTGGCGCCAGGCTGCTTCCACACCATCGGTCACGACGTTGCCACCTGGAATACTCCCGACGGTCATTACGCAGGGATACACCGTCCCGTCGGGATTGATGGTCATATAGTAGCGACCGGCTTGACACTTTGGACCATCGCGCAGGAGCGGGTCGTCCGCCGGGAGCTCATCGGCCTCGTATCGATCGCGAGAGTAGTCGTCCCAGCGGGCGGCGTAGCGGAAGGTGGTCTCCGAAAAGAGTATCCGCGGGTTAGTCCGTGTCAGGCTCGCCATCCGATGGCAAACCTTTCGGATTTCGTCGTCTTCGGCCTTGATACTGTCGGCGTTGTGCCAGAGGTTGGAATCCCCAGACCGCATGATATTCAGGGTAAGGTAGAGATCGTGCTGTTCGATGAACGCGAGCAATTCATCGAGCATCGGGGCCGTTTTTGCAGAGAGCACGGCGTTGATTTTGACCGGGATGTCCGCTCCCCTGGCAGCCGCAAGGGCATCTTTGACCGCCTCAAAAACCCCGGCGCCGCGCACCTCATCATTCGCCTCTCCTACAGCATCGAGGCTGAGGACGAGAGTGTTGAGCAGGCGCAGGCGATCGACCAGCCGAGGTACAAGTACTCCGTTCGAGGTCAGCACACATGACATGCCCCGCTCCCGCACCCTCGCGATTAGGTCCGGCACATCTTTCCGCACCAGAGGTTCACCTCCGAGAATGGCGACGCGACGGCAACCAAGGTCGGCCAGCTCGTCGACCACCGCCAGCCACTGGTCGGTTGTGAGTTCGGGCGTCTTGAGATAAGGAGAGCTGCAGTACGTGCAGCGTAGGTTGCAGTGGTGTGTCGGATAGATAGATGCTAAGACCAGCCTCGGTGTACCGGCCAGACGACTCGCCACCATCTGGCCCGCGTACCGCATGGTGTTCACAATCCGCATATTGTCTCCTTGGGTTCCATATTCAGGCCGAGAGGCCTCAGCCCCGCCGAACAACCTCCCGGAGCGCCGCTGGCCTGAGACCGAACAAGGCCTTCCGCTCATTCAAAAAGACCGAAAAGCAATCTCCACAGTTGTGCCGTCGTGTGTGGCGAAGTGCCTCATCCAGCCCATCCTTAATTATATTTTTTGGGGTGAAGTTTGCCCCATGCTGATTGCACGGGAGTACGTCGCCGTTAGGTTCGATGTGGATGTAATCTTTGCCTGCCATACACGAAGACTCGCCCGGACTCTGTATCGCAAGCTCGCCGTAATCCTTCCATTCCAATGTTTTCTCGTAGGATCGTACCGAAAACATTAATCGGCGACCCTGGGACTTCCACCCCGCAAGACGTTTATGCAGGGCCCTCACCTCTTCGTCTGTCAACGCTAAACGCCGCGCCGTCTCGTCGAAGTATTGCCTCCCGAAGATAATCGGCTGGGCGTGAAACCCCACTCCCCGGGCCTCACAGAACTCCAGCAGGGCCTCCACCTCACCGAGTGTCTCCTTGTTGACAACCATACTCAAATAGGTCCGTAGACCGCGATGACGCGCGATGTCGATCGCTTTGACAGCTTCGGCATGCGTCCCCTGACCGCGAAGAGAATCGTTGATCTCTGGGGTTGCCGAGTCCAAGCTGAAAACGATTTCGTCGAGATAATCGAGCAACTCTGGTTTGTTGGCGACTTCGAGCCCATGAGTGATAACAGCGCAAATAATCCCGGCTTTCTGAACCTCGGAACACAGGTCTCGGAAATCCGCCCGGAGGGTGGGCTCGCCCCCCTGGAACTTGATGCGCATCGTACCAAGAGCTCCAAGACTGCGGATTATAGTCTTCCACTGCTCCGTCGTCATCATCCGAGTCTTAATATCGGGGCAACAGCAGTAGACGCACCGGAGGTTGCAGGCGTTTAAGAGGCTGGCCTGGACCTCGAAGGGGTGCAGCTCCCGGAAGCGGTGGGCAAGAAAGCGTGAGGCCATCTTGAGATGACGGGAACGAATCATGGTTTCCCTCCCACGGGACCCCGTACTGGGGGGCGGTATTTCAACGTCAACATGGATACCAAGTTAAGGACCAACAATCGGCTTGCAGCCAGGTTCAAGCTCCACCACCCGCTCCTTTCGACCGCCAGAGTCTTGGAAGCAATCAGGGCCGCACATGCTGGAGCGGCGAAGGCAGCGAAGGTCAACAGCGGCCAGTGCCAGTAGGGCGTCCCGAGGAGCACGCAGGCTGAGACGGCCAGGACGACCCCGACCTTCGGCGTCACCAGGAAGTGCCACAGCCGCATCAGCCGCGCCAGCTTCCAGCTCACGGGAGGGTGGAGGTCCTTCGACGGGCGCAGCAGCTCGGACAGGTAGACCGATCCACGGCGACGCCGAAATTGCACGAACTCGCTCGCCGTCTGGGGGACGCGGATTTCTGTTGCGTGCGCCTTGCGACAGAGGCGCGCACGAAAGCCCCGAGCCCCAGCGGCGAAAGCGACGTGGACGTCGTCAGCATAGGCATCCTGTGGGAGGGGTAGAACAGTCTCTCGCCGTACGGCAAAGCAGACCCCACTGACACCAGCAGATGACAGGACCTCGCCCTCAAGCCACCATAAATAATTTTGAAACCACCAATGAATGCGTTCTTCCAGGAGAGCGGTATCAGGCCGCACGGTGGCGCCAGCTACCGCTGTGTTTGGGTCGCGCTCTAACACGCTGATGAGTTCCCTAATACAGGAAGGTTCGAGCACCGAATCCACATCAGTGAATACAACGATATCCTGCGTCAAGATTCCAAGCACATGATTGATCTGGTACGACTTTCCTCGAGCGCCGTTCAGGGAGACAAGATGGATTGGCTCCCCCCGTGCGATCTCCTGACGTATGAGTTTCGTGGTCTGATCGACCGACCCTCCATCGACCACCACAACTGTCATCCGGTCGCTGGGGTAGTCGGTACGCCGCAGATCGGCGATCTTGGCTAAAATTAGCTCCTCTTCGTTTAGGGTCGGCACGACGACCGCAATTTCAGGCAAGGCTGAAGCACCTAGATCGTCACGATGTCGACGCGAGGCAAAAAAGACAAGGGCCAATAGATAACCGAAGAGAGAGACCCACAGAATCGATGCTGTCACGAGAAATAAAATGAGCAACCCCGTCATAGCACTCCCCTACGCAGGTGTGTTCTGAGCACCGGGATTCTTCCTAAGACGGTCCATGGGCCACATGGGAAACGAGCCCAGACTTCAAGGGCCCCTTAACATCCCCTCACGCACCACGTCCCCCTAATGGGAAATAAAAAGGCGTCAATTATGCCCGAGAGGTTCCGCAAAGTCTATCAAACCCTGGAGGAAAGGACAAGGTCCCCTGGACAACTCCATTAATCGGCGGCCCTACGAGGTGTGACGTTTCTTTAAAGCCCGCCACTCCGGCCACTTTTGCCTGAACCAACAGGATTTCGCCCTTCACTTGCATCCTGGGAAGCTCCAATTTATAATCACTCCTGTAGGAAGCCGAGCATGTGAATAGGCATTTTACTTTGAGTGTATTCTAAATCAGGCCTGGCGTGCCAGTGAACGCAGGAGGGTGGGTCTAGTTACGAACGCGGTGGGCGGCTAGCTCAACTGGCAGAGCAACGGACTCTTAATCCGTAGGTTGAAGGTTCGAGTCCTTCGCCGCCTACCACGCCATCGGGGGCGGAGGGAAGTTCCTCCGCCCCTGCCGTGCGAGAGTGGCGGAATTTGGTAGACGCGCAGGACTTAGGATCCTGTGGCTTCGGCCGTGGGGGTTCGAATCCCCCCTCTCGCACCATAATTTAACCCTAGGCCATATCTCATAGGAGCAGCGGGTTGTGGAGAGCAAAATCACGACCGTGGATGAAGTCACCCGCCAGGTGGCCGTCACTTTGCCGGCGGAGGAGGTCCGGGAAGCCATTGACGCCGCCTACCGAGAGCTGAACCGGAGGGTCAAGCTCCAAGGGTTCCGCAAGGGCCGGGCGCCCAGGGAGATGCTCGAGAGCCTCTACCGACACCAGGTGGAGCAAGAGGTGGCGGAGGGGCTCGTCGGGCCGGCTCTGCTCGAGGTCGTGGCCTCCCACGGGCTTGAGGCCGTGGGCCGCCCTCGGGTGGAGGGGGCCAACGTAAGGCTGGGCGAACCCCTATCCTTCACCGCCACCGTCCAGGTCATCCCCGACTTCGAGCTCCGCTCCTTAGAGGGTGAGAATTTCACCAAGAAAGTGGTCCGGGTGACAGACGAGGAGCTGGAGGGGCAGCTTGCCCGGCTGGCCGAGCAGCACGCCAGCTTTGAGGGGAGCGACGAGGAACCTTTGGCGAAGGGCGACTACGTCATGCTTGATTTCGAGCGTACCGACGTGGGCCGGGAGCCTTCGGCTGGCGCCGTCCAGTCCCACCCCGTCATCCTGGGCGAGGGGGGTCTACACCCGGTCTTTGAAGAGCAGCTTCTCGGAGCTTGCCAGGGCGAGGTCCGCGAGGTCACGATCCCCCCCGATGAGGAGGTGGGCGAAGAGCGGCGCTTTCGTATCACCGTCCAAGAGGTTAAGAAGCGTCGCGTCCCGCCACTCGATGAGGCCCTTGCTCTCAGCGTGGGCGAGGAGAGCTTAGAGTCCCTGCGGGTCACTCTCCGGCGCGAGATGGAGCGGTTCGAGGAGCTACGCGCCACCGAGCGGCTCCGAGCTGATGTGAGCCGCCGCATGGTTGCGCTCCACGACATCCCCGTTCCCGACGCCCTCATCGAGGAGGAGGTACGAAGGCTCATGGCTGACCTCCAGCGCTCGATGGCCGCCAGTGGCCACCAGCTCGATACGAGCGAAATTCGGGCAGAGGGGTTCTCGGAGCGACTTAAGGAGCCCGCCCGGGAGCGGGCCATCAGCAGTATCGTCCTGGATCGGGTTGCCGCCGTCCGGAGCGTCGAGCCCAGCGAGGGTGACATACAAACGGAGGTGGCGCGGCTTGCCCATCGCCTCAACCGCGAGCCCGCCGAGGTTCGCAAGGAGATGGAAGACGAGGGGACCATCGAGGGGCTACGTCTCGAGCTTCGCCGCAGCAGCGCCCTGGACGCTTTGGTAGCCGAGCTGCAGATAACCGAAGAGGTGGTGGCGAGAAAAGAAGTGGAAGATTCGGCCGCTGAATAGTATGATATACTAGTTAAACGGATTCAGTAGAGAAACAACGGACAGGAGAGCGCTTCGTGCCACTGGTGCCCATAGTTGTGGAACAGACCCAGCGGGGAGAGCGGGCCTATGACATATACTCGCGGCTCCTCAAAGACCGGATCATCTTCATAGGCAGCGCCATCGACGACCTCATCTCCAGCCTCGTCATCGCTCAACTACTGTTCCTCGAGGCCGATGAGCCGGCCCAAGACGTCTACCTCTACATCAATTCGCCTGGAGGCATCGTCACCAGCGGGCTCGCCGTATACGACACCATGCAGTATATTAAGTCCGATGTCTCCACCATCTGCGTCGGGCAGGCTTCCAGCATGGGGGCGCTCCTTCTGTCAGCCGGCGCCAAAGGTAAGCGCTTCGCACTACCCCACGCCCGCATCATGCTGCACCAGCCGGCCGGCGCCTTCCGAGGCCAGGCCACCGACATCGACATCCAGGCACGCGAGATTCTCCTGATGAAGGAGACCCTGAGTAAAATTCTCGCCCTCCACACCGGCAAGGACGTGGAGGCCATCAAGCAAGACACAGACCGGGACTTCTTCATGTCGGGCGAGGAGGCCAAAGAATACGGCATCATCGACGAAGTAATCGCCTCCAAGGACGGCGGCGAGCCCGGCGCTGAGGCCGCCGAGTCCAACGAAAAGGGCGACAAATCCCCTAAGGGGTAGGAAGCAATAATGGCCAGAGAAAGCCAGGACGATACGCTTCGCTGTTCATTTTGCGGCAAGAGCCAGGACGATGTAAAAAAACTTATCGCTGGCCCCACCGTTTACATATGCAATGAATGCGTCGAGCTGTGCGGCGAAATTATCACCGAGGAGACCTCTCAGACCAAGACCTCCGAGGGCAGCTACCTTCTCAAGCCGCGAGAGGTAAAGGACCACCTGGATGAGTACGTCATCGGACAGGATAAGTCCAAGAAAATACTCTCGGTGGCCGTACACAACCACTACAAACGCATTGATGCAGGAAGCATGGCCGACGACGTAGAGCTCCAGAAATCCAACATTATCCTCATCGGCCCGACCGGAAGCGGCAAGACGTTGCTGGCCCAGACCCTGGCGCGCATCCTGGAGGTGCCCTTCACCATCGTCGACGCCACTACCTTGACCGAGGCTGGCTACGTGGGCGAGGACGTGGAGAACATAATCCTCAAGCTGCTCCAGTCGGCCGACTACGACGTGGCCCGCGCCCAGCGTGGCATCATCTACATCGACGAGATCGATAAAATAAGTTTAAAGAGCGAGAATCCCTCAATTACCCGCGACGTCTCAGGTGAAGGGGTCCAGCAGGCCCTGCTTAAGATTATCGAGGGGACGGTCGCCAGCGTGCCGCCCCAGGGTGGGCGCAAGCATCCCCACCAGGAGTTCGTCCAGGTCGACACCACCGACATCCTCTTCGTCTGCGGGGGGGCTTTTATCGGGCTTGACAAAATCATTCAGAACCGTGTCGGTAAGAAGGTCATGGGTTTCAAAACGGCCGAGGAGACCTCCGAGTCTGAGAAGATCGATGACATTATGGCCCAGGTCCAGCCGACGGACTTAATCCGCTACGGCCTCATCCCCGAGTTCATCGGCCGCCTGCCAGTAACAGCAGTCCTGGCCGAACTCGACGAGGTGGACCTCGAGCGGATTCTCACCGAGCCCAAGAACTCTCTCATCAAGCAGTACCAGAAGTTCTTCCAATTCGAGAACGTCCAACTCTCCTTCACCGACAGCGCCATACGGGCCACCGCCAGCGAGGCCTTGGAGCGAAAGACCGGCGCCCGTGGCCTGCGGGCAATTCTCGAAGAGGTCATGCTGGACATCATGTACGAACTGCCGAGCCTGACCGACATCAAGGAGTGCGTCATATCCGAAGAGGTCATAACGCAGCGCGCCTATCCCATCACGATCTATGAAAAAAAGGCGGTCTGATGGGGGTACGGTCGCCGCTGTCCAAGGGATGCACACCCCCCGCTCCGCACCTCTTACCCGGCTTCCTTGGGGCCCCTTGATTAGAGATTGAGCCCCCTGGTGCTTGGCTGATGCTCAAAAAAATCAACCACATCGCCATTGCCGTCAAAGATGTCGAGGCAAGCTCCCGCCTCTTCAGCGAGGTCCTGGGGTTTTCCGGGGGCGGCATTGAAGTTTTTGATAACTTTGAGGTAAAGGTCGCGTTCTTCGCTATAGGTGATGTAAAGATCGAGCTCGTCGAGCCTCTCAACCCGGATGGAGGCGTGGCGAAGTTCCTGGCCAAGCGGGGCGAGGGCATCCACCACATCGCCTTCGAGGTCGACGATGTGGCCGCTGCCTTGGACCATTACAAGTCCAAGGGGGTGCGGCTCATCAACGAGCGGCCCGAGCCGGGCGCAAACGACACCCTGGTGGCCTTTCTCCATCCCAAGAGCACCGGAGGGGTGCTCTTGGAAATCCTTCAGCCCGCCACTTCCGAGGGTGGCTGATTTTCCCTTGACAACTCTCCCGTCAATGAATAATGTAGTTTCTGTACGAGCGTACCTGATAGCTAGGCGCGTAGCTCAGGGGGAGAGCGCTTGCTTGACACGCAAGAGGTCGGCGGTTCGATACCGCCCGTGCCTACCATTTTCTAGAAATTGTACCATCTTTGACCCTTCAGAGAGGGTATCCTCAGTTTGACGCTCACCAGCAGGTTGGTGTCGAAAGCTCGCGGCATCTTGGACGGCCAGCGGCCATCCATGATGCCGTTTTTTTCTCTCTGTGAGTCTTGCCGCAATGGCTGAGATTGTTGTCGCTTTTCCCGACGGCTCTAACGCCTCCGTGCAGGCCGGCACAACGGTTGCCGAGGCCTTGGAGGCCCACTACCCCGCGGCCCTGCCTGATGCGTTGGCCGCCAAGGTCAACGGTTCACTGGTGGACCTTTCCATCTCCCTTGAGGAGCCGGCCTCCGTAAGCGTAGTGACCTTCGATGACCCCGAGGGGGCCGAGGCCTACCGCCACTCAACGAGCCACATCCTGGCCCAGGCCGTTAAACGCCTCTGGCCTAAGGCTCACTACTCCATCGGGCCCCCCATTGAGGACGGTTATTACTACGATTTCGACCGGGAGGAGCCCTTCACACCGGAGGACCTGGAGGCCATCGAGGCCGAAATGCGCAAAATCATCGCCGAGGACATTCCGGTGTTCCGGGAGGTGATGGACCGCCCGAAGGCGATCGAGATGTTCCGGCAATTAGGCGAGGGCTACAAAGTGGAGATTCTCGAAGAGATCGACGAGCCCACTGTCACCATCTATAGGCAGGGGGAGTTCGTCGACCTCTGCCGTGGGCCCCACGTGCCCTCGACCGGCGCCATCAAGGCCATCAAGCTATTGTCTGTAGCCGGGGCCTACTGGCGGGGCCTCGAGGACAATAAGATGCTCCAGCGCATCTACGGCACCTCTTTCCCCACGGCTGAGGCCCTGGAGGCCCACCTGGCGGCGCTCGAGGAGGCCCGCAAGCGAGACCACCGCGTGCTAGGCCGGCAACTCGACCTCTACAGTATCCATGATGAGGCCGGGGGAGGGTTCATCTACTGGCACCCCAAGGGGACGATCATCAGGAAGGTCATCGAGCGCTTCTGGGAGGACGAGCACACACGGCGCGGCTACGATCTGGTTTCCATCCCCCACATCGTCCGCGACCGGGTCTTCCGCACCAGCGGCCACTACGACTTCTACCGCGAAAACATGTACGTCCTGAACATCGACGAGGACGAATACGTCGTCAAACCCATGAACTGCCCCGGCCACATCATGATTTACCAGACTAAGCTGAGAAGCTACCGGGAGCTGCCCATCCGCTACGCCGAGATGGGCACCGTCTACCGCTACGAGCGAAGCGGCACCCTCCACGGGATGCTCCGGGTCCGGGGATTTACCCAAGACGATGCTCACATCTTCTGCACGCCCGATCAGCTAGCCGACGAGGTCCTCGGGGTCATCGACCTCGCCCAATTCATGCTCGCGACCTTCGGCTACGAGGACTTCGAGCTGACCCTCGGCCTTCGCGACCCTCTTGAGCCGGAGAAGTATGCCGGAGGTGAAGACGAGTGGGCCATGGCCGAGGAGGCGCTGGCCAAGGCCCTTGCCGCCAAGGGCCTCGAAGCCGTGCGCCAAGAGGGCGAAGCCGTCTTCTACGGGCCTAAGATAGATATCAAGATGCTCGACGCTTTGGGCCGGGGCTGGCAGGGCCCGACCATCCAGTTAGACTTCAACCTGCCCAAGAGGTTCAACATAACCTACGTCGGCCCCGACGGGGCCCACCACCACGTGGTCATGGTCCACCGCACGGTGCTCGGCAGCATGGAGCGCTTCGTCGGGGGGCTCGTGGAACACTACGCCGGAGCCTTCCCGGTGTGGCTCGCGCCCGTCCAGGTACGCGTCATGACCATCACCGACGCCCAGCAGGCCTACGCTCGTGAGCTTGTGGCTGCTTTCAAAGCGGAGGGGCTTCGGGCCGAGGCGGACCTGCGCAACGAGAAGATCGGCTACAAGGTCCGCGAAGCCCAGGTGGAGAAGATTCCCTACATGGCCATAGTAGGCAACCAGGAAGTCAGTGAACGGACAGTTTCGGTCCGCACCCGCGGAGGCGCGGACATTCGGGGCATGGAGTTGGAGCGCCTTACGGACGTCCTCCGTAAGGAGGCCACCTCGCGCAGTCTAACGAGCCTCCTTGAGGAGGCCTAGAAGAAGGAGGGAGTTATTAGCAAGAAGCGATTACGGGTAAACGAGATGATCAGGGTCAATGAGGTTCGCCTCGTAGACCCCGAGGGCAACCATGTAGGGGTCGTGCCCCTCGAAGAGGCTCTGCAGGTGGCAGAGGATAGCGGCCTCGACCTGGTGGAGGTCTCCCCCGACGGCAATCCGCCGGTCTGCAAGGTTATGGATTACGGCCGATGGAAGTACCAGCAGGCCAAGCGGTCCCAGGAAGCCCGGCGCAAGCAACACACCATCCAGGTCAAAGAGGTCAAGCTTAGGCCCAAGACCGACGAGCACGACTACCAGTTTAAGGTCCGCCACGTCAGACGCTTCCTCACCGACGGGAACAAGGCGAAGGTCACTATCAGGTTTCGGGGCCGCGAGATGGACCATCCCGAACGGGGCAGGGCGATCCTCGACCGGGTGGCCGAAGAGGTCAACGACCTGGGCCAGGTAGAGCAGGTCCCGACGCGGGAGGGGCGCGTCATGTCCATGGTCCTGGTTCCCAGGTCCTCCTCCTGAACGGCCCTACGAGCCCACCGCGTCATAAGGAAGAGCCTGGCCGGACGAATTTTCCTTGCCTTTTACCTGCCTCTCTGGTATAGATGCGCCTTCAGTGTTAGGGGTCGAGGATGGATCTCAATGGCCAAGCTAAAGACAAATAAAGGCGCCGCAAAGCGGTTCAAAAAAACCGCCAGCGGAAAGTTTAAGCGCCGCAAGTCCAACGCCAGCCACATCATGACCAAGAAGACGGCCGGGCGCAAGCGCTCCCTGCGCCGCCCAACGCTCGTAAGCAAGGCCGAAAAGAAGAGGGTCGGCCGCATGCTGCCCTACGCCTGAGGATCCCCCAATGACGAGAGTCACCAGCGGGCCGGTCACCCGGCGCCGACATAAGAAGATAATCAAGCAGGCCAAGGGCTACTACGGGATGCGCCGCAATAGCTACAAGAGGGCCCGGGAGGCCGTCGAGCGGGCGATGAAGTACGCCTACCGCGACCGCCGCCAGCGAAAGCGCCAATTTCGACGTCTTTGGATCATCCGCATCAACGCCGCGGCCCGCCTGCACGGCCTCACCTACGGTGAGTTCATGCACGGGCTCAAGCGGGCCGAGGTGGCGCTCGATCGCAAAGTGCTCGCAGACCTGGCCGTACACGACCCCGAGGCCTTCGGCCAGATTGCCGACAGGGCCAAGACCGCCCTGGCCGCCTAAGTCGCCTCAAGCAATAGACCTCATCTCCTGGCTCTCGCAGAAAACCAACCCGTAGAGCGATAATTCGGAAATTCCCGGAAATTGTGGTTGTATGCTCGCCCCCCCGGGAGGCATCCTGGTGGGCATACAAATGATTGAATTCGCAGAGGTTTGGCTGGCCGGGCTTTCCCTGGAAGGGGAGCCCGGCCAGCGCTTATTCGAAAGGAAGGTTATATAGTGGTGGGAGTGTCAGACGGCGACTAGCCGCTCCACTTCGGGGATATTGTCCTTCAATGCCTGCTCTATCCCGAACTGGAGCGTCGCCGTGGAGGAGGGGCAGCCGTGGCATGCCCCCAAGAGGCGAACGGTCACGACCCCTTCAATCACGTCGACGAGCTCAATGTTGCCGCCGTCCATCATGACCGCGGGTCGAATCTTATCGAGAACCTGCTCCACCTGATCACGAATGTTTTCTGCCATCCTCTACCTCCTCGCTCAAAAAAACAGTATAATTGATTGCGTCTTTGCTAGGCAGCGCGTCGATTCCCGCCTTAGGCGGCCGGCTCGCTTGCTCCTCAATTTGAATATATCAACCCTAATATGCGCCAGGGAGACCCGTCTGTCAATGACCCCGACCATAGCTGGGGTAGAATCTCCCTCTAGCGTGATTTACGCCGCCTCGGCCCGCCGCTTGAGGAACTCCACCAAGAGTCGGACGCCGTAGCCCGTGGCTCCCTTGGGGGTGTAGGGGAGCTCCGTGGTCACCCAGGCCGTCCCGGCGATGTCGAGGTGCGCCCATGGGTAGCCCTCGGCGAACTTAGCCAGCAGGGCGGCGGCGGTGATGGCCCCGCCGCCACGGCCGCCGATGTTTTTCACGTCGGCCACGTCCGACTTGATCTGCTCGTGGTACTCGGGCCAAAGGGGCAGGGGCCATACCCGCTCCCCGCAGGCCTCGCCGGCGTCCCTCACTTCGTCGATGAGGGCCTCGTCGGTCCCCATCAGCCCCGCGCAGTGCTTGCCGAGGGCGACCTCGCAGGCCCCCGTGAGGGTCGCCAGGTCCACGCACGCGGCCGGCTTGTACCGCTTGGCGTAGGTAAGCGCGTCGGCCAGGATGAGGCGTCCCTCGGCGTCGGTGTTGAGAATCTCGATGGTCTTTCCGCTCGAGGTCGTGATGATGTCGCCCGGCTTGAGGGCCGTCCCGCTCGGGAGGTTCTCTGTGGCCGGGATGAGCCCGACGACGTTAATCGGCAGCTTGAGCGCCGAGATCGCCTTGAGGGCCCCCATTACCGCCGCCCCGCCGGCCATGTCGCGTTTCATCTCCTCCATTGCCTGAGAGGGCTTGATGGAGATGCCTCCCGAGTCGAAGGTCACCGCTTTTCCGACGAGCACGACGGGCGCCTCGCGGGCTCGACCGCCCTTATATTCCAGGATGATGAACCGGGGCGGCTCTGAGCTGCCCTTGGCGACCCCCAGCAGGGCGCCCATCTTAAGCCGCTCCATATCTGCGCGGCCGAGGACGCGAACCTTGAGCTTCTGGCTGGAGCGGGCGATGGCGCGGGCCTCGCGGGCGAGGTATGTCGGCGTGTGGGTGTTTCCAGGCAGGTCCACCAGCCGGCGGGCGAAGCAGGTCGCCTCGGCGATCGTGCGTCCCTCGGCAGCCGCGGCCCGGATGGCTTTCAGACCCCGCCGGTCGGGAGAGACGACGGTGATGTTCGCCAGGGGCTTTTTGACCTTGTCGCCGTCGGTCTTGTATTCGTCGAAGGAGTAAGTGGCCAGAATCGCCGCCTCGACGGCCGCCCGTGCGGCATCGGCGCGGGTCTCCTCGAGGGCCTCGGCCGCGTGTATGCTCACTGCGAGCGAGCGGGCTGTCACACGTCGGGCGAGCTTGGCAAGGATGCCGACGGCCTTCCGGAAGCCTTCGAGCGTGAACTCCTCACGCTTTCCCAGGCCGACGAGACAGAGCCGCTTGGCTCGAACCGGGGCCGACGGGTAAAGGAGCGCGGTCTGGGCGGCCTTGCCCTCGAAGTCGCCATCCCTAAGGAGGCGGGCGATGAGGCCCCCAAGGGCTTTGTCGAGCGCGGCTAGATCGCCCTCGGGCCGCTTCGCTCCTTGAAAGAGACAGACGCCGAGAGCGTCGGTCCTAACGTCAATGAGTTTCCCGGCCGTTACCTGGACCTTCACGGCTACCTCCTTCCGGTTTTATAAGGCGTGGATATGTCTTTGAATATACGGTCGGTCGGGCCCTGTCAAGTGATGATTCGGGCCGGACGTTCAATGCAACCTGCCGAAGCCTGTTGAATTGGGGCCTCGGCCGCCAAGGGCGCCCTCGATGCCGGTGAGCCTCTCGGCAACGTTGAGCTCGCTGCCGTGCACCCCGCTGTTCAAAGAGATCTTCCAGCAGGGGTCGAAGACCGGGCAGGCGTGACAGGCGATAGCCTCCCGGCGGACGGCCTCGGACCGATGCTCGTCGCTCATGCCATCGGCGGCCGGATCGTAGCCGAGGCAGTAAATTTTGTGGCCCATATCACTGAAGCACTCGGGATATTCCATTTACGGGTCTCCTTACGGAAGGTCGCTTGTGATCGGGAGCCGATTATAGCACGAGGCGCAAGCTTCGGGAGGGGTCTTGTAGTGGCCAAGAGTTGAGGAACGGCTCTTCCCAAAAGGCCGGAGTTGAATTAGTATCGGGGTATTCTTGATGCATCTCAGACAAGAGGGCAGGACGAGGGGAGGAGCCGGTGCTCAAGCTAAAACTGGTTGAGACCAAAGCGGGGTGGTGGACAATTCCGCTTCGGGTCTCCCTCGGCGTCATCTTCATGGCCCACGGGGCGCAGAAGCTCTTCGGCGGCTTTGGCGGTAAGGGGCTGAAGGCGACCGCAGAGCTGTTCGCGACCAAGTTGGGGCTGACGCCCGGCATGCTCTGGGCCTCTCTGGCATCAGGCGGGGAGTTCTTCGGGGGCCTGCTGGTCCTGATAGGACTTTTCACCCGGTTCGGGGCGCTCAACATCGCGGTTGTGATGCTGGTCGCCATGCTCGGGGTCCACTGGGGCGCCTTCTTTCTGCCCGGAGGCATCGAGTACACCCTGGCGCTTCTCGGCTCAGCCCTGGCGCTCCTCATCGCCGGGGCAGGCCCGGCCTCGTTTGACGCGGTGATGCAGGCGCGATGGGAACGACGCGGCCGCCGCTGGGCGAAGTGAGCCGCGGACAGGGCTAAACCCTGTCCCTACATCCCGGGTAGTCGGGGTCGCCCCTGACCCCGACACCTTTTTGCAGTCCTTCCTGTAGGGATCCGCCTTAGGCGGATGGCTGTCTGGCCTTTTAGCCTTTCGAAAAGCGACCCGCCCTTCATACCCGCGGACAGGGACAATCCGCCTGAGGCGGACTGTCCCCTACTCGTTGGAAGCAATATCTTTAATTTGCCCCCCAAAGACACCCCACCGCCCGGCCCCTTGGCCTGGCGGAGCTGATTTTGGGATATTTGGCTTACCGGTCCCTTATCTCAAAGAACGGGGAGGGTTCGTACCTTGGGTGGTGGAGGGTTTTATAGATTTTATTCCCCTTGATCTCGAACCAGGGGAGCCGCTGGTGGCCTTGGGGATGGTGGGCGGTGGGGTAGATTTCGCTCCCCTTGACCTCAAACCACGGGGAGTTATTGTTGTTTTTACATTCCGGATTGCCTGGCGTGGGGTACAGTTTGCCCCCTTTGATTTCGAACCAGGGCATCGAATAGCTTCCGACGGGGTGGTGGAGCGTCTTATAGACCTTGCTCATGCCCTCACCTTTAGCAACGTTGCCCTCCCCGGCTCCCCAGGAGGGATGCGGGGAGCCGGGGCCGGGCGTTGGGTGGGACGCTGCACCTGGTAGACCAGGGTTTAGCCGGACATTATCGACTTACTTCTTCTTTCCTCTTGGCTTTACAATTTCGTGCCTGAATTCTGCACCCCTCTGAGCAGCGCTTCTCCTAAAGGCGGAAAGCTGATCGGAGTCTTCAGTTCCAGGCGTATCAACCTCTACGATAACCTCATCACCCCGCGGGTTCTTTGCGTGTACGTCCGGAATATGGCTGCCTTTACCAATGGGGTCGGGTTTATCGTAGGTCGGTAAATCCGCCTTAACGTCATATCCTAAATCTTTGTATTGTTTGGCTATTGCTCTCACCTTCCTGTCGTGAGGGTCACGTTTCTTTGGCAACTGCTTATCCTCCCTCTCCCTCCTTGATAAACCTTTAGAAGCACTCGCTATAGCCACATCCGTGGCAGACGACGCATCCTTCTTCGTGCACTAGGCCCCCGCCGCAGTCGGGGCAGGTCGAGCGGACGAGCCCATCGGTGGCCGACAGAGGCAGGGGGGTCGCCATCTGATGGAGGCCTGGGGAAGCCCCCGCCGAGGCCCCCTTGTTCACGAGATACATCTCGAGGGACTTGCCGACGGCGTCGGCGCACGAGAGAATCTTCATCCCGTTTTGCCACACGGGCAGGTGGCAGGAGATGCCCTTCAGGTGCTTGACTATGACCTCGGGGTTGACCCCGCTTCGGAGCGCCAGGGAGACGAGCCGCCCGATGGCCTCGCTCTGGGCCGAGGCGCAGCCGCCGGCCTTGCCGATGGAGTTGAAGAGCTCGAAGGGCACCCCGTGCTCGTCTTCGTTGATCGTGACGTACATCTTCCCGCAGCCGGTCATGATGGAGCGGGTGGTCCCTCGGGTCACGTCGGGCCGCGCCTTGGGGGTGGTGCCGGTCCCAAGGGCCGGCTCGCCGTTGTCCTCCAGGGCGTCCTCGGCCTTGGGGGTCGTACCGATTGAGAGGACCTGCTCGCCGCCCTTGCATCCGTCGCGAAAGACCGTCACCCCCTTGCAGCCGTTCTCGTAGGCGTACCGGTAGACCTCGCGGACCTCTTCGGGCGGGGCGTCGTGGCGCATGTTGACGGTCTTGCTCACAGCGTTGTCGGTGTGCTTCTGGAAGGCCGCCTGCATCTTGATGTGGTCCATCGGCTCAAGGTCGTGGGAGGTTACGAAGAGGCGCTGTACGTCTTCAGGCACCTCAGAGAGCCCCACGACCGAGCCGCGCTCGGCTATTTTCGCCATGAGCTCCTCGGAGTAGAAGCCCCTTTCGGTGGCCACCTCGAGGAAGAGGGGGTTGACCTCCACGAGCCGCGTGCCGTCCATGACGGTGCGGACGTAGCTTACGGCGAAGAGCGGCTCGATTCCGCTCGAGCAGCAGGCGATGATGGAAATCGTGCCGGTGGGGGCGATGGTGGTGACCGTCGTGTGGCGCATGAGCTTGAGGCCGTCGGCCTCGTGGGTCGAGCCTACGAAGAAGGGGTAGTTGCCCCTCCGGGAGGCCAGGTCCACCGAGGCGGCCTTGGCCTCGGTCTGGACGAAGCTCATGATCTCCTCGCCGCACTCCAGGGCCCGCTCGCTGTTGTAGGGGATCCCCAGCATGATGAGGGCGTCGGCGAAGCCCATCACTCCGAGGCCGATCTTCCGGTTGCCCCTGGTCATCTCCTCGATCTGGGGCAGGGGGTAGTTGTTCATGTCGATGATGTTGTCGAGGAAGAGGATGCAGCGGTGCACCGTGCGGCGGAGCTTCCCCCAGTCGAACTCCCAGGTGCCGTTTATGGTCCGAAGCATCTTGGCCAGGTTGATGGAGCCGAGGTTGCAGCTTTCGTAGGGCAGCAGCGGCTGTTCGCCGCAGGGGTTGGTCGCCTCTATCTCGGCGACCAGCGGGGTCGGGTTGTCCCGGTTGATGCGGTCGAGAAAGACGATGCCCGGGTCGCCCGTCTTCCAGGCGAGGTTGACGATGAGGTCGAAGACCTTCCGGGCGCTCAGGCGCTTGACAACCTCCTGGGTGTTGGGGTCAAGCAGGTCGTACTCCTCGTCGCGTTCGACCGCCTCCATGAAGCCCTCGGTCATCGCCACGGATATGTTGAAGTTGATAATCCCGCCGTCGGCCTTGCAGGTGATGAAGTCGATGATGTCGGGATGGTCCACCCGGAGGATGCCCATGTTGGCCCCACGGCGGGTGCCGCCCTGCTTGATCTCCTGGGTGGCGTTGTCGTAGACCTTCATGAACGAGACAGGCCCCGAGGCGATCCCGTGGGTGGTGCGGACCCTGCTGTTTTTGGAGCGCAGGCGTGAGAAGCTAAAGCCCGTCCCGCCGCCAGATTTGTGGATGAGGGCCGCGTCTTTGAGCGTCTCGAATATGCTCTCCATGTTGTCGTCGATGGGCAGGACGAAGCAGGCCGAGAGCTGCTGAAGGTCTCTTCCGGCGTTCATGAGGGCGGGGGAGTTGGGCATGAACTCCAGGTTCGTCATGAGCTGGTAGAAGGCCTCGGCTGTGACGGCGACCTCCTCGTCGGTGGCCTTGTACCTGCGGTCGGCCTCGGCCACGTTCTCGGCGACCCGGCGGAACATATCCTCGGGCCGCTCGGTGGGGGCCCCAGCTTCGTCCTTTTTCAGGTAACGCCTGACGAGCACTGCGATGGAGTTCTCCGTCAGCGGCAGGTCGGTGAGCCGTCCTCCCCGATGCCGCCTCCCTGCTCGTTCGAGTCAGGTGCGCTGCTCCCACTAGTGCCCTCCGCACTGAGCAACTCCTGCCTTAGCCTCTCTGCGGGACTCATAAACGCTGCTCCTCGATCGGTGGTTGTTATGCTTTATAAACGCCGTCTTTCAGGCCGCTTTGCCTAGCACTACCCACTGGGCGACCATACCTTGATAGCTCTTAAAGCCCTAGTTTGACACCACTGGGGGATAAACACCATTGCGCGACCCTGCTACGCAACTCCTTCTGTGCAAAAGCCCCTTTCTGACCGCCTCACCGGGACTTCCAGCGGGGCGTAGTGGTGAAAATTCTGTTGATGAACTGTGGAACCTTTTCCTAGCTTTATACTCTATTTGGTGTAGCATGTACAGATTAAACACAATATGTTGGGCTGTCAAGAGAAAAGTGCGATTTTTTCGTTTTTTCATAGGCGTTGACGGCTAGGTGAGTAATTATGGATATTCATATTTAATATTTGCAAAGATTAGCGCTTGGCGAGTCCCTGGTAATAGCCCCATTTGAAAGGCGTTGCGGGATTGCAAGGGGCCAGGTTCACGTATTGAGAAGCATCTTCCCTGGGAAACCCCCCTCTTTAGCTCAAGGCCCAATAAAAAATATAACAGCGTTTTATAATTTAGCATTTGGTGTGTTGCGGAGCGAGACTGCTAGCCCGTCGGCCCAGAGGCCCACCAGGCGGGGTTGAAGACCGTTATCGGAGAGGCGCCGCCCTTGTGGCCGTCCGCTGCAGTCGGGTATAATCGGGGGACTTTTCCTCCCAGGGTTGTATATGCTGCAACGGTCAATTACAGTATCGGTCCTCTTTGCCGCCGTCCTCTTTTTGGTTGCCGGCCGGGCGGAAGCAGCCAGCAGGCAGGTGGTCCTTCCGTTGTCACACCGGCTCGAGGGTATCCTGGTGGACCTCCACCGCCCCACGTTCCTTTTTGGCAAAAAGAAGCTCT
>JADFOP010000039.1 GCA_022562795.1 Nitrospinota bacterium | reverse complement strand
ACTACCCCTTCACGACCATTGAAGCGAACAAGGGCATCGTCCCGGTGCCGGACGATCGGCTTGAGCGGCTGGCGGAGATCGTCGGCCCCGAGAAGGTCACCGCGACGACCCTGGCCTTCGTAGACATAGCGGGTCTCGTCGAAGGCGCGTCGAGCGGCGAGGGGCTCGGAAACCAGTTTTTGGGCCACATCCGGGAGGTGGACGCCGTGGCCCACGTGGTCAGGTGCTTTACCGACCCAAACGTGGCCCACACCTACGCCGACCTCGACCCGAGGCGCGACGCTGAGGTCATCACCACCGAGCTGCTCTTGAGCGACCTCGCCACGGTGGAGCGCCAGATCGTAAAGGTCGAGCGGAGGGCCATAACCGGTGAGCGGGAGGCCAGGGAAGAGCACACTTTGCTTGGGAAGGCCCGGGAGGCCCTCCAGAAAGGGACGGTCCTTCGAAGGGTTGACTGGTTGGAAGAAGAGAGAGCCGCCCTGGCAGGGCTATTCCTGCTTACGGCCAAGCCGCTGCTCTACATCGCCAACATCGACGAGGAGTCTCTGGGGGAGCCGCCCGACGAGGTAGGCGAGCTTGAGTCTCTGGCGGCCGAGGAGTCGAGCCCTGTTATCACCCTTTGTGGAAAGCTGGAGGCGGAGCTCCTCGACCTCGACCCAGAGGACCAGGAGGAATTTATGGCCGAGGCCGGGGTGGCCGAGCGGGGCATCGAGAAGCTTATCACGGTCGGCTACGGGATGCTCGACCTCGTCACTTTCTACACCCCGGTTGGGCCGGAGCTTAAGGCATGGACCCTGGTGCGCGGCCAGCCGGCCGTGGAGGCGGCGGGCAAGATTCACACCGACATTGCCCGGGGGTTCATTCGGGCCGAGATCGTCTCTTTCGAGGAGTTTTGCGAGCTGGGCTCTTTCGCCAAGGCGAAAGAGTCGGGGCGGCTGCGCTCTGAGGGCAGGGAGTATGCCATCCAGGACGGCGATGTGGTCTATTTCCGTTTCAACGTCTAAATTGGGACCCGGCGGGCTTCCCGAATTCGGGATTGGTTTTTTTCCACATCTTATGCGATGCATTTTCAACGGTTTCTCCCCAAAAATCTGCGCTAAAGCCTTGAAATTTATAGAAATCTGCTTGACACCCCTACAACAGTCCGGTATAGTTCCCAAAGAATTTCCGGAGTGCGGCAGGGTCCCTCAGGATTTTCCGCGATTTTCCGGGATTTTCCGAATTATCGATTTTCCGCAATTTTCCGGGAATTTCCGAATAAGAGCTACATCGGCAATTCCGTTCACTCCTTGCTCCCCGGCTTTTAGGCCGAGGGGCTGCAAACTCGTAAGGAGTAGCTATGACATTCTACGAAACCATTTTTATTGTCAAAATCGACCTCGGCGATGAGGCCTTGGCCGAGAGGGTTGCGTGGGTCACCGATATCCTCACAAGCAATGGAGCCAAGGTTATCAACGTCGAACAATGGGGAAAGAAGCGGCTCGCCTATCATGTCAAGAAACAGAGACACGGTTTCTACGTCCTCATGCACTACGAGGGCGACCCGAAGGTCGTGCCGGATCTCGAACGCAACTTTAAGCTGTCCGAGGACATCCTCAAGCATCTTACTGTCAAGCTAGAGGGCGCCCAGGTGGAGAAGGCCCGCGCGGCGGCCGTCGCAGCGGTTGAGGAGGAGGCGAGGCGGGCAGAGGAGCGTTCTGCCAAGGAGGCCGCCGAAGCCGAGGCAGAGCCGGAGCAGGCGCAAGAGGCGCCGCCCGAGGCCGATATAGAAGACCCAGCGGAAGCCACAGAGGATTCGCCCATCCCCACAGCTAAGGAGGAGAATTAGCCCGTGGCAACCCTCAATCGGGTCTATCTGCTCGGCAACCTCACCCGTGACCCTGAGCTGCGCTATACCCCCGCTGGGACTGCCGTTACGAGCTTCGGGTTTGCCGTTAACCGGCGATACCGCCAGGGCGAGGAAATGCGGGAGGAGACCTGCTTCGTAGATGTTGTCGTCTTCGGCCGACAGGCTGAGACGGTGAGCGAGTATCTCTCAAAGGGCCGACAGGCTCTAGTGGAGGGCCGGCTTACCTGGCGCACCTGGGAGGCGGACGACGGAACGCGCCGAAGCAAGCATGAGGTGGTGGCCCAGAACGTTCAGTTCATTGGCCCCCGCGCCCCTGCCGAGACTGCCCAGGTCGAGCAAACAGCTCCAGCTCCAGCCGAGGAAGCTCCACAGGAATCGGCCCCCCCCCCTCTTGACGAGGACGATGACATCCCGTTCTAATTGACGGGTTCGAGGAGAAGTGTGTAATGTTTCGTCGACGACGGCGGTTTGGCCGCAGGAAGGCATGCCGATTCTGTGTCGATAAGATCACCTACATCGACTATAAGGACATAAAACGGCTCAGGAGCCTCATTACCGAGCGGGGCAAGATTCTACCTCGCCGCATCTCAGGCAATTGCGCCCCCCATCAGCGGGCGCTGACTTCTGCCATCAAGCGGGCCCGGAACATAGCGCTCATGCCCTTCACCATGGAACGGTAAGCATCTCCCTGGAGGATGGACGGCAATGAAGGTGATTCTGCAGGATGACGTGGTGGACCTCGGCAGGGCGGGAGACCTGGTGGAGGTGAAGGCGGGGTACGGTCGCAACTATCTCATTCCGAAAGGCCTGGCCGTGATGGCCACCCCCGGAAACATGCGGGCCATCGAACACCAGCGCAGACTCTTATCCGCTCAGCAGAACAAACATCTCAGGCAAGCAACCCATCTCGCTGTAGATATCAACACCATCAGCGCCACATTTGTTCGCAAAGCCGGAGAAGATGATAAGCTTTTCGGGTCCGTGACGTCCAAGGACATCGCCGATTTCTTCGCTGAAGAGAAAATGGGTGTGGAGCGGAAAAACGTTCTACTCGAGGAGCCAATTAAGAGCCTCGGCGTCTTCAACGTTCCCATCAAGCTCCACCCCGAAGTGGAGGTGGAACTGAAAGTCTGGGTCGTTAAGGAATAGTGCCTCTCGCCCTTTCCAGGAGCAGGTCGCATCCATGGAAATGACGGACCAGTTGCTCGACAGGATGCCGCCCCAAAACATGGAGGCGGAGCAGGCGGTCCTTGGGGCCGTGTTGCGTGATAATGAAGCCCTGTCGAAGGCGCTAGAGATTCTCGACCGGGAAAACTTCTACCGCGAAACACACCGGCTCATCTTCGAGGCCATGCTAGAGCTCTTCGAGCATGGCGAGCCAATCGACCTGCTCACCCTTCAGGAGCGCCTCAGGCTCCGCGAGCGGCTGGAAGCCTCCGGCGGGGTCTCTTACCTCTCCCAGCTAATCGATATGACCCCCACCGCTGGGCACGTCCGCCACCACGCCAAGATTGTCCGGGAGAAGGCCATTCTCCGCGGGCTCATTCACGTGGGCACCGAGATTGTCAGCCAGAGCTACGAGGATACCGAAGACGTAGAAATGCTCCTGGATCGAGCAGAGCAATCGATCTTCAAGATTGCAGAGCAAAAAATCACACCCTCATATAACCGAGCTGGTAGTATTGTGAAAGAAGCTCTGGAAAGAATAGAAGATATATCTCAAGGCAAGCAACCAGAAAGTAGTATTAAAACAGGCTTCACCGAATTGGATAAATATATTGTGGGGCTCCAAAAAGGAGACCTCATTATCATTGCGGGCAGACCAGGTATGGGAAAGACGGCCCTAGCCCTGAATATTACGTTTAATGTGGCTCTCTCTAGTAAAATTCCTGTGGCCTTCCACAGTATAGAAATGTCAAACGCTCAGATTGGTATTAGGACGATTGCCTCGGAATCGAGAATAGATTCTAATCGCTTGAGAATGGGGAAGATTTCGACGCGCGAATGGGTTCCACTATCAATGGCAGTTAGTAAATTCTACGAAGCACCGATTTTCATTGATGATAGCCCTTACCTTACAATTTTAGAACTTAGAGCAAAAGCTCGCCGAATAAAATCAGAACACAACATAGGATTAATCATCGTTGATTACCTTCAGCTCATGACATCTCGAGGAAGATTTGAAAATAGAGTTCAAGAGGTTTCAGAAATTACTCGGTCCTTAAAGTCGCTTGCCAAAGAAATAGATATTCCGGTTATTGCTCTATCACAGTTAAGTAGGGCTGTCGAGCACCGGCAGGATCGAAGGCCACAATTGGCCGATTTAAGAGAATCAGGGTCGATCGAACAGGATGCAGATGTAGTCCTTTTTATCCACCGGCCTGATGCGTATGCAAGAGAAGTAACCTCTGATGAAACTGAAAGCAGAGGATACACCGATAGCCCTCCTCCGGAGGATAAAACAAAAGGTATTGCAGAAATAATCATCGGCAAGCAGCGCAACGGCCCCACCGGCACGGTGAGGCTCACCTTCCTAAAAGAATTCGCCCGCTTCGAAAACCTCTCCAGGCACATGGAGCCCGCCTGAGGCGATGTCGTCCCGCCACCCCACCGTCGCTGAGATCGACCTCGGGGCATTCTGCCACAATCTGGACCTAGTCCACCGCTCCATCCCCCCAGGGGTCAAAGTAGCCGCCATGGTAAAGGCGGACGGATACGGCCACGGCGCCTTGCCGCTGATCCGGGCTTCCCTTCAGGCGGGTCTCGCCGAAATATTCGGGGTCGCACATGTGGACGAGGCGGTGGAGCTTAGGGAGGCGGGCCTGGAAGCTCCCATCATCGTCCTGGGGGGATTCTTCGAAGACCGAGTTGAGGAGGTGGTGGCCTACGGGCTGGAGCTGGCGCTCTACTCAATGAAGCATGCCGAGGCGTTGGCTTCGGAAGCGAGAAGGCAGGCCAGGATCGTAGCGTGCCACCTGAAACTGGATACGGGAATGGGGCGGCTTGGATTGCCTCCTGAAAGGGCCCTGGAGGAGGCCAAGCGTCTGAGCGACCTGAAGGGCGTCAAGTTGGCGGGCATAATGACCCACTTCGCCACGGCCGACCACGCCGATAAGGCCTACACTTCTGAGCAGCTTGCGCGTTTCGAGCGGGCCGTCCATTCCGTTCGGGATGCGGGCCTTGAGGTGCCTTGCGTCCATGCAGCAAATAGCGCAGCGATCTTGAGCCTACCCGAGAGCCACTACGATATGGTCAGGCCGGGCATCATGCTTTACGGGGCCCCGCCGTCGGCGGAGGTGGGGGCCGACGCCGACCTTAGACCGGTAATGAAGCTCAAGACGCAGGTGGGCCATCTCTTCGACCTCGCGGTCGGCGAGAGCGTATCCTACGGGCGGCGATACGTGGCGGATAAGGCGAGCCGCATCGCCACCCTGCCTATCGGCTACGCTGACGGCTGGAGCCGTCTGCTCTCCAACCGGGGCTCCGCCCTCGTAGGCGACCGGCGGGTCCCTATTGTGGGAACGGTCTGTATGGATTTGACTATGGTGGACGTGACAGAAGTACCGGGGGTTTCGGTAGGCGATGAGGTCGTCCTCATCGGGCGGCAGGGCGATGCCCTCATCACCGCCGACGAGGTGGCGGCGGCCAGCGAGACAATCTCGTATGAGGTCTTCACCCGAATTGGCAAACGTGTGCCCCGCCTGTATGTGCGAGACGGCCGGCCCTTGGAGGTGGTTCCATGACACCGCCGCATACGGCCATCGAGCGCCGCTCGGTCCTGGCCCTCCCCTTGGAGGGCCTAGGACGCCTCCTGATAAACATACTCTCGGAGCTCGGCGCCCACATGCTCTTATTTGGCCGCACTCTTCGCTACTGCCTCTGGCCACCCTTCCGCCCGCGACTCATTTTCCGACAGATGGAGCTGGTCGGGTTCAACTCGATACCCGTCGTTCTTATAACGGGTGGCTTTACGGGAGCGGTCCTGGCCCTCCAGACATTTACCTCTTTCAAGCGCTTTAACGCCGAGACCATGATCGGCGGCGTGATCGCCGTCACTCTTCTCAGGGAGCTCGGGCCTGTCTTCACCGGTCTCCTCGTCGCCGGCCGGGCTGGCTCGGCTATGGCCGCCGAGATCGGCACGATGAAGGTCACCGAGCAGATCGACGCTCTCAACTCCTTGGCAACCGATCCGGTAAACTACCTGGTGGTGCCCCGCTACCTGGCAGGCACCCTGATGATGCCCCTGCTCTCTACCCTTTTTTCTGGGATCGGGATGATCGGGGCCTACGTCATCTCAGTCAACGCGCTGGGGACCAACCCTGTGATCTACATTCGCCAGATGTGGTGGTTCATTGAAGGCGAGGATATCTACACGGGACTAATCAAATCCTGCATCTTCGGAATGATTATCGCCATCATCGGCTGCTACCAGGGTTTCATCACCAGGGGTGGAGCCGAGGGGGTCGGCCGCTCCACGACCCGGGCCGTCGTCTTAGCGAGCACCTTCATCCTCATCTTTAACTACATTCTCACCGCCCTGCTTTTGTGAGCCGCCGACTATGCTCAATGCAATAACAATTACCGACCTCCACAAGAGCTTCGGGGCCAACCACGTCCTGAGAGGAGTGAACCTGACGGTTGAGCCGGGCGAAAGCATGGTCGTCATTGGCGGCAGCGGCTCGGGCAAAAGCGTCCTCATCAAGCATATCATAGGCCTGCTCAAGCCCGATCGGGGTTCCATCTTGGTGGACGGAGAGGAGGTCACCACAATGAGGGAGCGCCAGCTCAAGGAGCTGCGAAAGAAATTCGGCATGCTTTTTCAGGCCGCAGCTCTCTTCGACTCTCTCACTGTGGGAGAGAACGTGGCCTTCGCTCTGGTCGAACACACGCGGCTGAGCCGGGCAGAGATTGCCGACCGGGTCCGCGAGAAGCTCACCCTCGTGGGGTTGCCCGGCACCGAGGACCTATTCCCCGCTGAGCTCTCCGGAGGCATGAAAAAGCGGGTCGGGCTGGCCCGAGCGTTGGCTATCGAGCCGGAGGTAATCCTTTACGATGAGCCGACCACCGGTCTAGACCCCATCATGGCCGATGCCATAAACGACCTCATCGTTGAAATGAGAGAACGTTTCGCCATAACCAGCATCGCCATAACCCACGACATGGTAAGCGCTTACAAGATCGGCCACCGCTTGGCCATGCTCTATCAGGGAAAAATCATCTTTACCGGAACACCGGAGGAGTGTAAGAATACCACCGACCCCATGGTGCGCCAGTTCATCACTGGCAGTTCCGTTGGTCCCATAACGAGCGTCTGACATAGGACCCGTACGGAGGAGCAGGAAATTATTATGGCCCGATTCGCGACAGAAGCTAAGGTCGGCCTCTTCGGCCTAGTGGCCTTGGGGATCCTTTTTTACCTTTCGGTCTCCATAGGCATTTTCGAGGGCTTCCGGGGCAAGCCGGCCAAGACGCTCGTGACCTACTTTCACAACGTCTCTGGGCTTGAGGTGAGAAGCCACGTTAAGGTCGCCGGGGTCCACGTAGGCAGGGTCGAGGCGATCAGCCTGGAGCGCGGAAAGGCAAAGGTCGT
This sequence comes from Nitrospinota bacterium, assembly GCA_022562795.1. GTDB lineage: Bacteria > JADFOP01 > JADFOP01 > JADFOP01 > JADFOP01 > JADFOP01. The sequence goes on along the minus strand of JADFOP010000039.1, from coordinate 14,156 downwards.
CATCCGGCTTGAAGAGGAAGTCGAACTTCACGAAGGGGCCGCGGCGGAGATCAAGACCGAGGGTTTCCTTGGAGAGAAGTTCCTCGACATCGATCCCGGCCCGCTCGATGCTCCCCTGCTGAAAGACGGGGCGGTCCTGAAGCCTGTCTCCGAGGCAGCCGATATTGACGAGCTGATCGCAAAGCTCACCGATGTGGCCGGCAACATCGAGGCCTTCACCAAGCCCCTAGGCGAGATGATGAGTGGAGAGGATGGGCTGAGCCGGTTCAAGCAAGCCTTCGAGACGGTTTCCAAGCTTACCGAGAGCATTGACCGTGAGCTCTTTGGCAAAGACAATCGTTTTAAGCTCTTAATCGACAACATGGAGGAGGCCTCCAATAGCATCAAGACCTTCTCCACCGAGACCTTGCCCCAGATTCAGGACACGTTCGCCCGACTCGATAAGATCTCGACCCAAATCGAGGCCGGCCAGGGGACCCTTGGCAAGCTCATCTACGAGGAGGAGCTCTACGCTGACGTAAAGGAAGCTCTTTCGGGGTTGAAAGAGGCCCGCAGGAAGGTCGACGATGTGCTATCGGTGGTCCACACTCTCGCTCAGAAGGTAGAGCGCGGGGAGGGCAGCCTCGCCAAGTTCCTCAACGACGACAACATCTACGATCAGGCGAAGGATACCATCGCCACCATCGACCGCATCGTCAAGCGGGTTGAGGCTGGCAAGGGGACCCTTGGGCGGCTCTACGCCGATGAAACCCTCTATCTGGAGGCGGAGCGTGCGTTGAAGAAAGTGGGCAAGGCGGCCGAGGACATCGAGGAGCAGACACCGATCTCTGCCCTAGGCGTCGTGCTCGGCTTCATCTTCTAGCCCCCGGCCATGGCCCCTCTTCATGAAGACCGCCCCGCCCGGCTTGCCGTCGCCTCTATACTCCTTCTTCTTTTGACTGCCGGGCCCGGGCTCGCCGCTGAGCCCCAGAAAGCGCTTCCCGCCAAGGGAACGCCCGTACCGCCTTTGGCCTTATCCACCCCTGTTCCCCCGCCCCCTAGCCGCGACAAGGGGGTCGTCTCGAAAACAAAGAGGCTCAACCTCTGGCCGTTTCTCTACTACCGCCACGACCCTGTAGGCCAGACCTATCAGTTCAACCTAATTGGACCTATGCTCCGCTTCGGAGGGACCCCCGAGGAGAATACCTTCGCTTTAAGCCCCTTGCTATTCAGCCGCAAGGACAAGAAGACCAGCGACTCGGTGATTGAGTTCCTGTGGCCTTACGGCCGTTTCAAGAGCGAAGGGGGTGAAACGGAGACGCGCCTTTTGCCCTTTTTAGAGGGCGACAATGACGAATCTCCGAGCTTTGGGATCTTTCCAATCTATGGCGGCCGCTCCTCGAAGGGGGAGGGCTACGGCGGCATATTCCCCATATTCGGCACAATAAAAGAGCGCTTCGGACAGGACGAGGGCTCCTTCTTCCTCTTCCCTCTCTTTGCAAGAAGCCGCCGGGATGATACGACCACGACCCATCTTCTATGGCCCTTTTTCTCATCCACCCGGGGCCCGAGCGAAGATGGCTTCAAGGCCTGGCCCTTCTTCGGGTGGCGGAACGAGGCAGGCCGCATGGAGTCCTCTTTCGTGCTTTGGCCCTTCTGGATCGAGCGCCGAAGGGGGCTTGACACCGACAACCCAGAGCACTTCCGAATGTTATTTCCCTTATTCGGTCGGACCACCTCGCCAAAGCGCGACAGCTGGGTGGCCCTGTGGCCCTTCTTCCATTCCGCTAAGGACAAGGAACACGACTACTCCACCTTTAGCCTCTTTCCTCTGTTGACCGTCACCCGGGGCGCCGACCGGGAGGGCTTTAAGCTCCTGCCTCTCTTCGGCTACGAGAAGACCAAACGATCCCACAGCTCCTTCATCGTCACCCCCTTCATTTACGGCACCAGGGACCTCCAAGCCGGTGGATACAGGGAGAAGCGGACCCGCTGGCTCTTTTTCGCAAAGGACCGTCAGCGCACCTGGGAAAAAGACGGGGCGACAAGCCGGCTCACCCACGTCTGGCCCATCGGCCACTATAAGAAGAGCCGCTCGGGGGCGGTGAATGTCGCCTTCCCCTCGGTCTTCCCCATCGTCTCGGAAAGCTTCCAGCGCAACTGGCCCTATTTAACCCTCTACGACTACCGGAGAGACGAGGTCGGCCGCGTGACGAGCTCCTTTTTGTGGAATCTTTTCACCTATGAAGCGGACGATCACTCCTCCTCAATGGAGCTCGCCTACATCTTCGAACGCTCCTCCGATCGAGAGGCTCGGACGAAGGAGTTTAGCCTCTTCAAGGGCCTCCTAGCATACCGCCGCCTGCCGGATCGGACGCGATACAGCTTCCTATTCGTGCCCTGGGAAATCAAGCGGGCAGCCGCCGAGACGCCGGCCACACCCACCTTGGCTGCCAAGAAACCTCATCCGACGGAGCCCCCCGCTCCGAAGGCAGGCGAAAGGAAAGTCAAACAGCGCATCACTTTCGAGTCGATCCGCTGAGCCGCACCCTGCGTCCGAGACGACGCCCTTAAGGGGGGTGGGGCGAAGCAGGGCGGTCTGGTTTTCATGGGCTGTTGAAAGGGTGCATCCCCTCCGATAGAATAATGCCGTTTGCTGTTGACGAGGAACGCTCCATGGGGCAAGACGATGAGCTCAGGCGGTGTCGCACAACATCTCCGTTCCGGTCGGGCGGGGCTTTGTTCCTAGTGGTCCTGCTAGCGGGTTGCACCGGAGAACAGATACTCGTTCGCTCTTCGGTCGGGCTTGCGAAGCTCGGCGCCGCATCCATCCAGGAGGAAGGCGACCTGCCCCTCGCCGAGGATGCAACCGCCTCCCAGCTCAAGCTTGCCGAGGGGATGCTCAAGGCCGACCCAAGGAACCCAGAATTGCTCCTCCTCCTGGCCCGGGGCTTCGGAGGCTACGCCTTCGCCTTCGTCGAGCCCGAAGACCCCGGGCGGGCAGCGACCTTCTATCGAAGAGGGCTTGTCTACGGCTGGCGGCTCATCGACCGCCAGGGGGGATTGACCCCGGCCCTGGCGGGCAATGATGAGGCGGAAGTTGGGAGGGTTCTCGCAGGTCTTTCGGCCGATGCCGTCCCAGGGCTCTTCTGGACAGCCTACAATTGGGCGGGGTGGATCAACCTGGAGCGGGACAACCCCGAAGCCCTGGCCGACTACTGGAAGGTGGAGGCTATGATGGCGCGGACCCTCGAGCTCGACGAGACCTACTTCGACGGAGGCGCCCACCTCTTCTTCATCGTTTCACTTGCAAGCCGCCCCGCGATGCTTGGGGGCAACCTGACCGAGGCGAAAAAACACTACGAGCGGGTCGTCGCCATAACCGAGGGGCGGTTCCTCCTGGCGCATGTGCTCTTCGCCACATCTTACGCGGTCCAGACCCAGGACAGAGGGCTTTTCGTGAGATTGTGTAAGCAGGTGCTCGAAGCCCCGCCGACGACCATCCCTCGGTGGGGTCTCCTAGACGCCTTGGCCCGCCAGCGGGCGGCCATCCTCCTGGAGGACATCGATGCGTACTTCTGAGCCTCGAAGGGGCTTCCTTTGTCTTTGGGCCTGGATAACCACTTTGGCGGTGGGGCTCTCTCTGACGGCCTCTCCAGCGCACGCTCGCCGCCGCCCGCGCCCTCGCCACCAAATCAAGTTCGCCACACTGGCCCCCGAGGGTTCAACTTGGATGAAGATCATGCGTCAGCTCGATGCCGAATTATACGAGCGCACCGGAGGGGAGCTCGGTTTTAAAATCTACGCCGGCATGGTCCAGGGCGACGAGAAAGACGTTTTGCGCAAGATTCGGATCGGCCAGCTCCACGCCGGTGGCTTCACGGGGGTGGGAATGGGCGAGATTCTCCCAGAGGTGCGGGTCCTCGACCTCCCCTTCCTCTTCTTCAACTACGACGAGGTTGACCACGTCATTGGAAAGATGGAGGAGACCTTCGCCCGCCGGTTCGCCGAGCGTGGCTTCATATTGCTTGGCTGGGCGGAGGTCGGTTTCGTCCACTTCTTCTCCAAGTCGCCCATCCGCACCCAGGATGACCTAAAGACCCACAAGGTCTGGATGTGGCAGGGTGACCCTCTGGCCCAGGCGTACTTTCGCGCTCTAGGGGTCTCGCCCATCCCCCTTGCGGTGACCGATGTGCTCACCTCCCTTCAGACCGACCTCGTCGATACCGTGTACGCCTGCCCCCTGTGTGCCGTTGCGCTGCAGTGGCACACGAAAGTCTCCTATATGTGGGCCCTGCCCATGGCCGACGCCGCCGGCGCTGTGCTGATGTCGAAAAAGGCCTTTGATCGGCTGCCACCGAAATACCAGGCGCTCCTCAAAGAACGGACCCGCGAATACATGCGGCGGCTCGTCCTTCAGACCAGGGCCGATAACGCCCGCGCCCTGGAGGTGCTTCGTAAAAGGGGAATCCAGGTCGTGGCCGCTCCTCAAAACGAGGAGATGGAACGTTTCGTGACGACGGGCCGCCAAGCTCAGCAGTCCCTCGTGGGACGGCTCTACTCGCAGGAACTCCTGGACAAGGTTCGAAGCGCGGTGGCTGACTTCCGCCGCCTCCACCCCGAAAAAGCTCTAACGCCAATTTCCGTTTCAACCAAGAATCCATGAAGGCCCTCCAGCGCCTGGATGACTGGCTGGCTACTGTCGAAAGCTGGTCCCTGATTGGGCTTGTGAGCCTCATGGTGGGGCTCGCCTTCGCCCAAGTGGTGCTGCGCAACATCTTCCGGCTGGGCCTGCCGTGGGCCGACATCGTCTTGCGCCACATGGTGCTATGGGCGGCCTTTTTGGGAGCGAGCCTCGCCACCCGGCAGGGACGCCACATCGCCATTGACGTGGCGAGCCGCTTTTTGCCGCCGATGGCGCGGCGGTGGCTGTCCACAGCCCTCAGTTTGGCGGCCTGCATCATCTGTCTGTTCCTGGCCAACGCCGCATGGACCTTCGTAGCGGCCGAGCGCCTGGGCCAGGGCCTCCTGCTTCAAGGTTTTCCTGCGTGGTGGGCGCAGGTCATCATCCCCGTAGGCTTTGGACTCATAGCCTTCCGCTTCGGGCTACGCTCCGCCCTGTTCGCCCTCGGTCGGCTTGAGGAGCGAGGCCCGGAGGAAGCCGCTTCGTGACTCTCCTACTCGGCCTCGCAATCCTCGCCTTGGCTCTGCTGGGCGCGCCGCTATTCACCGTCATCGGAGCGGCGGCCCTCGTCGCCTTCTGGTGGATCGGGATCGACACGGCGGCGGTCATTATCGAGCTCTACCGGATGGCTTCGGCCCCCACACTGCTGGCCATTCCGCTTTTCACCTTTGCCGGCTACCTGATGGCCGAAAGCGGCACACCGACCCGGCTCGTCAACCTGGCCCGGGCTTGTTTTGGCTGGGTTTCCGGTGGGTTGGGAGTGGTAACGCTCATTGTCTGCGCCATTTTCACCGCCTTCACCGGCGCCAGTGGGGTGACAATCATCGCCCTTGGCGGCCTCCTCTACCCGGCCCTGATCCGGGAGGCCTACCCGGAGAGGTTCAGCCTCGGGCTGGTGACCGCCTCGGGCTCCCTGGGCGTCCTCTTCGCCCCAAGCCTGCCTCTTATCCTCTACGGGCTCGTCGCCCGCACGAGCGTCGATAAGCTCTTTATCGCCGGGATCGTGCCTGGCATCCTGCTGGTCCTTTTGCTGTCGGTCTATTGCATGCATGTGGGCCACCGGGCCAAGGTACCCACAGTGCCGTTTCGCTGGGATGCCCTGGGGCGTGCGGCCCGGGAGGCGGCTTTCGAAATTCCTCTGCCCTTCCTGGTTCTCGGCGGGATCTACGGCGGCTACTTCACCGCAACGGAGGCCGCCGCCATTACCGCCTTCTACGTTCTCATCGTAGAAGTCTTTATCTACAAAGACCTTTCGCTGAAGAAGGACGTCCCTCGGGTCATGCTCGAAAGCATGGTTCTCGTTGGGGGCATCCTCATCATTTTGGGTGTGGCTTTGGGCTTCACGAACTTCCTCATCGACCAAGAAGTCCCCTTGGTCTTGTTCGACCTCATGCGAACATACTTGACGAGCAAGGTGACCTTCCTCATCGCCCTCAACATTTTTCTCCTCATAGTGGGGTGCCTGATGGACATCTTCAGCGCCATCATCGTCGTGGTGCCCCTCATCCTCCCCATCGCCATGGAATTTGGGGTGGACCCAGTCCACCTGGGAATAATCTTCCTCACCAACCTCGAGATTGGCTTTGCCACCCCACCGGTGGGTATCAACCTCTTCATCGCGAGCTTCCGGTTCTCCAAGCCTGTGGTGGACCTCTACTTTGCGGCCCTTCCTTTTCTCTGGATTCGGCTTCTCGCGCTCATCATCATTACCTACGTGCCCGACCTCACCCTCTTTCTCGTCCGTCTGATGGGCTAGCCGTGAGGATGGAGGCGGTAGTCTATCAAAAAGCTGGCCAACGCGGCTCGGAACCCTTCTTGCGACCCCACAACCTTCATTTCTATAACGGATAAGGTACTGAATCATAATTAGTTATAGAGAAAATCCAAAAGATGATATATTTCTAAACAAATAACTTGACAATATATCACTCATATCATATATTATTATTAGACTTAATTACGCGAACATTCACCATACAATGAGAGGAGGTGCAACAATGAGACTGACACTGTGGGAGCCTTTGATGGGTCTAACAACCGTGAACAAGTCGCTAAACCGGCTCATCGAGGAAGGTCTACGCAACGCTCCTGGCTTGCTGGGAAGAGGGTTACCTCAGCACCGCTCGCGGCCTCCCATCAATATCTCCGAGACGGACGAGGCGCTCGTCCTCGTGGCGGAAGTCCCTGGCTTCGCCCAGGAGGATATTGCCGTCGAGGTCCATGACGGTCTGCTGACCATCAAGGGTGAGCGCCGGGAGGAGGTCGATGAGACGAGAGAGCGCTACAGGAGGGTTGAGCGATTCAACGGCGCTTTCGAGCGCTCCTTCACCCTGCCGAGCTCAGTAGACTCCGAAGGGATCCAGGCCCGGCTTCAAAACGGTCTCCTGGAGGTGACCTTGCCTAAGGCTTCGGAGGCCAAACGGCGGGCCGTATCCATCGAGACTAACTGAAGATGCGTACGGGAGAGGGCCCCTTGTACCGGGGCCTCTCTCACTGCCCAACGCAATAGGTGTTGGTCGGCAAGAGCATCTTTAGAGGAATCCCGTGACTTTCCAGGTCATGATAAACCATTGTGTTTGAAGATGTTACCAAAAGACAGGCCTCCTTGACATGTTAAAACTCAATTATTATATTACATTAGAACTCATAACTTGGGAGTAAAAGCACATATTCAAGGATGAAGGAGGAACCGCCCCATGGCTAAAATAATCGGCATCGACCTCGGGACCACTAACTCCGTAGTGGCCGTAATGGAGGGCGGCGAGCCCAAGGTTATTATTAACGAGGAAGGGGCCCGCCTCACCCCATCGGTCGTGGCGTTTACCAAGGACGGGGAGATTTTGGTCGGCCAAGTGGCCAAACGCCAGGCCATTACGAATCCCGAGCGCACCATTTACTCCATCAAACGGTTCATGGGGCGAAAGTACGATGAGGTGGACGAGGAGATGAAGATGGTCCCGTACCCCGTCGTGCGGGCCCCCAACGGTGACTGTCGCATAAAGGTCGGGGATAAGGATTACTCGCCGCCGGAGATTTCGGCAATGATTCTCCAGAAGCTTAAGAAAGCGGCCGAGGATTACCTGGGCGAGACTGTGACTCAGGCGGTCATCAGCGTTCCGGCCTACTATAACGACAGCCAGCGCCAGGCCACAAAAGACGCAGGGAAAATCGCCGGGCTGGAGGTCTTGAGGATCGTCAACGAGCCGACGGCTGCGGCCCTAGCGTATGGCATGGACAAGAAGGAGGAGGAGAAGCTGGCCATCTACGACTTCGGGGGCGGAACGTTCGACATCTCCATCCTCGAGGTTGGCGAGAACGTCGTGGAGGTGAAGGCGACTAACGGAGATACCCACCTCGGCGGCGACAACATGGACCAGCGCATTATCGATTGGCTAGTGGCGGAGTTTAAGAAGGACCAGGGGATCGACCTCTCCAAAGACCTCATGGCGCTCCAGCGTCTAAAGGAGGGAGCGGAGAAGGCCAAAATCGAGCTCTCCTCGACAATGGAGACGGAGATTAATCTGCCCTTCATCACCGCCGACGCCTCCGGTCCCAAGCACCTGTCGATGAAGCTGACCCGCGCCAAGTTCGAGCAGATGACCGATGCCCTAGTCGAGCGCAGCCGGGGGCCTTGCCTCCAGGCGATGAAAGACAGCGGGCTCGACAAGGTGGACGAGGCCATTCTCGTTGGCGGCTCAACCCGCGTGCCAAAGGTCCAGGAGCTGGTCAAGGAGCTCTTCGGCAAAGAGCCCCATAAGGGCGTAAACCCCGACGAGGTGGTGGCCTCGGGCGCTGCCGTGCAGGCCGGCGTTTTGGGTGGCGAAGTTAAGGATGTATTGCTCCTCGACGTCACCTCCCTCTCTCTCGGCATCGAGACCCTTGGCGGGGTGATGACGACGCTCATTACGCGCAATACTACCATCCCGACGAAAAAGAGCGAGATTTTCTCGACAGCCGCCGACAACCAGACGAGCGTCGAGATTCACGTCTTGCAGGGCGAGCGCCAGATTGCCACCGACAACCGCACTCTGGGCCGATTCCACCTGGTGGGCCTCCCACCGGCGCCCCGTGGCCTCCCGCAGGTCGAGGTGACCTTCGACATCGACGCCAACGGCATCGTCAACGTGGCCGCCATCGACAAGGCCACGAATCAACGCCAGGCCATCACCATCACCGCCTCCAGCGGCCTTTCGGAAGATGAGATCGAAAAAATGGTATCGGATTCCGAGACCTACGCCGAGGAAGACCGTAAGCGGCGTGAACACGTGGAGGCCCGAAACGCCCTGGACAACCTCATCTATCAGGTTGAAAAAACGTTGCGCGACAACCGCGAGAAGCTCTCCAGCGAAGAGGTCTCGTCTATCGAAGAAACCCTCAAGGAGGCTCGCGACGTCCTTGAGAGTGAGGAAACCGAACAGATTCGTGCCGCCACGGATAAACTCATGCAGGCCTCCCACAAACTGGCCGAGCATATGTACCAGGCCGCCGGGGCTGAGCAAACCGGGGCCGGGCCACCCCCGCCTGGCGACGAAGAGCAAAAGCCGCCCGACGAGGATGTTGTGGATGCCGAGTTTGAAGACGTGGACAAATCATGAAAAGAAACCCCCGAGGGGGTGAGCGGCAATGCATAAGGCTAAAAACTACTACGAGACCCTGGGGCTTAAGCAAAACGCCTCCCCAGAGGAGATAAAGAAGACGTACCGCAAGCTCGCCCGCAAGTACCACCCGGACGTCAACCCCGGAGACAATGAAGCCGAGGAGCGGTTTAAGGATATCTCGGAGGCCTATCATGTGCTCATCGACCCCGAGTCCCGCAAGCGCTACGATCAAATGGGCCACCAGGCCTTTGGCGAAGGCTTCGACTTCTCTTCCTTCTGGGAGCGGGTGGCTCAGGAGAGGGGTTTCAGTTTCGGCTTCGATCCCTTTGGGCGCTCCGGCCGGGGCGGATTCGGTGGCCTGGAGGACCTTTTCGGCGGGCCCTTCGGGGGGGGGATCTCCTCGCAGGCACATGCTCCCAGGCAGGGAACGGACGTCACATACAACTTGGAGATTGATTTCTTGGAGGCCGCCCACGGCGCCACTAGGCTCCTCAACCTTGAGAAGGAGAGCCTCTGTGGCTCGTGCGGAGGCAGCGGTCGGAGCGGCGGCGGACTCTGCGGAGTCTGTTACGGCCGCGGGCGGACGAAAGAGACCCAACGCCTTAATGTCAAGATACCCGCAGGAGTGGACACGGGAAGCAGGATTCGCCTCAGGGGCAAGGGCGAGCCTGGCCTCAACGGCGGGCCGCCGGGCGATCTCTTCATCATCACGCAGGTCCGTCCCGACCCGGTCTTCGCCCGCCAGGGTGTGGATGTCTTTACGACAGTCCCCATTACCGTCGGAGAGGCGGTCGCTGGAGCGAAGGTCACCCTGCCGACGATTGACGCCCCAACCACGATGACCGTACCGCCTGGGACTCAGGGGGGCCAAAAGTTCCGCCTCCGCGGCAAAGGCATCAAGAAGCTCAAGGGCTCCGGACGCGGCGACCAGTACGTCACAGTCCACGTGACGATGCCCAAGGACCTAGACGAGCGCTCCCAGGAGCTAATAAGGGAGTTTGAAGAGCGGACCGCCTACAAACCCCGCGAAAAATGATATATTCGGAAATTGGAAATTTTCGGAAAATCGCGGAAATTGACTTATTCGGAAAATCGCGGAAAATCGCGGAAAATGGAAATTAGCGGAAAATCGCAGATAGTGGATATCCCTGGAAAAGGGAAGGAGTGTAAAGGAAGATGAACTGGAACACATTGAAGACCGGCTTTCTCCTGGCGGCCCTGACCGGCCTGGTGCTGCTCATCGGCGATTGGCTGGGAGGGCGCGGGGGTCTCATCTTCGCCTTCATCTTCGCAGTCGTAATGAACGTCGGAGCCTACTGGTACTCGGACAAGATTGTGCTTAGAATGTACAAGGCCCGGGAGGTCTCCGAGGCCGAGGCCCCGAGCCTGTTCGGCACCGTTAGAAGGCTCACCCAGCGGGCGGAGCTTCCCATGCCGAAGGTCTACGTCATCCCCCAGCCTACCCCGAACGCCTTCGCCACCGGGCGCAACCCGGAAAACTCGGCGGTCGCAGTAACCGAAGGGCTGTTGGAACTCATGGACCAGGAGGAGCTAGAGGGCGTGATCGCCCACGAGCTCGGCCACATCCGAAACCGTGATATCCTAATCAGCACTATCGCGGCGACCCTCGCAGGCGTTATCATGATGGTGGCCCGATGGCTAATGTTCAGCATGTTCTTTTTCGGGGGCGTTGCCGGCGATGACGACTCCCCCGGCGGAGCTATAGGCCTTATCGTCTTGGCGATCTTGGCGCCCATAGCGGCCCTCCTGATTCAGATGACCATTAGCCGCTCGCGGGAATACCAGGCCGATGCCACAGGGGCTTGGATAGCCGGTAACCCCAAGGGGCTCGCCCGGGCGCTCGAGAAGCTGGACCACGCATCCCGCAGGGTGCCGCTCGAGGGCGGAAATCCGGCCACCGCTCACCTCTTTATAGTCAAGCCCCTTAGCAGGAGCAGGGGCCGGTCAATGCTGAGGTTCTTCAGCACCCACCCTCCAGTTGAGGAACGCATCAAGCGGCTGATGGAATTAACCAGAGGGTAACAACCTCTGAAGGAAAGAGAGCGTACGATGGGCCCGCCAGGGGATTCCAAGCAGAAGGCCGAGGAGGAGGCCCAGGCCGAAATCGCGCAACGCGAAGAGGATAAGTCCTTCACCGTTTCGGACCGGCGCCACTGGGCCCGCCGCCAGCGAGGCGATGAGCTCGCCGAGCCTACCGAGCCTAAGGAGCGGCTGCCCACCTACGTGGAAGAGCTCAAGGCAGAAGCCGAGGAGAAAGACGCGACCCTGAGAGAATACATCGCCTCCTATAAGAAGGTGAAGGAGGAGATGGAGGCGGCCCGCGCTCGTCTGGCCCAGGATATGGAGCGGCGGCTGGAGCGCGACAAGCAGGAGTTCTTCGCGGGGCTCCTGCCCGTCCTCGATAACATGGAGCGGGCTCTTGCCACTGGTGAAAATCACCAGGACTACGAAGGGCTCCTCAAGGGCATCATTATGGTGCGGGACCTCTTTCTCCAGAGGCTTCAATCAGAAGGCATCGAGCGGATTGCCTCGGTTGGAGAGCCGTTCGATCCGGCGATCCACGAAGCCATGGATGTGGTGGCGGTGGAGGCTGCGGACCAAGATAACAAGGTGGTCGAGGAGCTCTGCCCCGGCTACCTCTACAGAGACCACCTGCTTAGGGCTGCTCAGGTCCGGGTGGGCCGATACGCTGCCGGTTCCCCTAAAGGAGACTAGGAGATCAATGCCGATATTTGAGTACGAGTGTTCCCAGGGACATCGCTTCGAAAAGCTCGAGCGAGGAAAAAGCCCTAAGAGCCGCGCGTGCCCCACCTGCGGCAGTCGGGCCCCTCGGATTCTCTCCCCTGTGGGATTCATTCTTAAGGGCGAGGGATTCTACGTCAACGATTACCCTTCGGCTTCCCGAAAAGCCGCGATGAAAGCAGAAAAAGGCGGAGGCGAGGATGCGCCCCCCTCCTCCGACGCACCTTCTGGGAGCTCCTCGGCTGAGGACTAACGGATGATATCGAAGCGGGATTACTATGAGATTTTAGGCGTCCGCCGGGATGCGTCTGAGCAGGATATTAAGAAGGCCTACCGACAGCAGGCCCTGAAGTACCATCCCGACCGCAACCCGGGCGATAAAGAAGCCGAGGAGCACTTTAAGGAGGCTTCAGAGGCCTACGAGGTCCTACACGACAATGAAAAGCGGGCCCTGTACGACCGCTTCGGTCACGACGGGCTCCAGCAAAGCGGGTTTACGGGCTTTACGGGCTTCGAAGATATCCTATCCCACTTCGGCGACATCTTTGAGGACCTCTTCGGAGCCGGCACCTTTGGCGGCTTTGGGACCCGTCGCCGGGCGGGCGTCGATCGGGGTGCCGACCTCCGCTACGACATGGAAATTGCCTTCGAGGAAGCCGCCCTGGGCACGGAGAAGGTCATCACCTTCGAGCGAGCCGGTGTATGCTCGGCTTGCGGCGGCAACCGCTGTGCGCCTGGCACCTATCCCGACACCTGCTCGACCTGCGGGGGGAGAGGCGCCGTTACACGGAGCCAGGGCTTCGTAAGCCTCTCTACGACCTGCCCTCAGTGCCAGGGCGCCGGCAGGGTCATCCACCATCCTTGCCCAGCCTGTCGTGGTGAGGGTCGCACCACAGAGGAGAAGACGCTCACCGTCCAGGTGCCGGGGGGAGTTGAAAGCGGCTCGCGGCTTCGTCTCTCGGGGGAGGGGGAGCCTGGGGCGGGGAGCGGTCCGCCCGGCGACCTCTACGTGGTGCTCCAGGTCCAGCCTCACCCCTTTTTCGAACGCCACGGTGATGATTTCCACTGTATCGTCCCCATCTCCTTTCCTCAGGCGGCGCTTGGGGCGGAAATCGAGGTGCCGACGCTCAACAGCACGGAAAAGTTAAAAATCCCCCGTGGAATCCAAAGCGGCAAGGTCCTCACTATACCAAGAGCAGGTGCGGTCAGCCTCCGCAACCGTCGCAGGGGCGACCTGCATATACAGATCCACGTCGAGACCCCGAGCGACTTAACCCCCGAGCGGGAGGACCTTCTCAGGCAGTTCGCTAAACTCAGTGACAGCGATGTGAAGCCAAAGTCCAAGGGCTTATTTGACCGGTTTAAGGACTCCCTCTAGAAAGGAAGCGTAGATGGCAAAGGACCGCGAAAGCGACTCTCCCGAAGAATCGGAGGAGAGAGGATTTAAAATAACTGACCGGCGCCACTGGGCGCGCGAGGAGGCCCAAGAGCCCTCCCCGGCTGAGCCCGAAGCGCCCTCTACCCCCCCTGAGCCTGAGGCTCCCTCCGAGGTTGAGGCTCCCCCCCAGCCTGAGGCCACTCCCGAAGCTGAGGCTCCGCCCGAGGAGGAGCTGCCGCCACCCGACTTCCACTACCTGGTGGTCTTCCTAGGCACCCAGGCCTTGCTCTGTATGGGCGAGCAGCCAGACGCCGCTGCGGGTGAGAAGTTCGAGAAGAACCTTCCGGGAGCCAAACACGCCATAGACCTCCTTGGAGTCATTCAGGACAAAACCAAGGGCAACCTCGACGACGACGAGAGCCAGCTCCTGGAAAGCCTCCTCTACGACCTCCGGATGCGCTACGTCCAGGCCACCGGCCCCGGCGCATCGTAGGCGCCAGGGGCAATAACTGTTGTAATCTTAACTTTTCGGTTGGATGGCCAGAGTTAAGATTACCTGGGAAAATATTATCAGCTAAGACCCAAAAACAAGCCTTGCTTTCTTCCGCCATTTGTCCTATTGTTTGGAGAGCAAGAGATAGACTAGGCAAGAACGACGCAAGAACGACAGGCCACCGCACAGGCGTCTGTTGTACGCCGTGCGGTTTTTTTGTGAACAGCTCGCCGGTCCGTCTCGCAAAAACTCAAGGAAAGG
>JADFOP010000038.1 GCA_022562795.1 Nitrospinota bacterium | reverse complement strand
TACTGGCCAACTTTGTATTGATGGGTTTACGTTCTAAGTGCAGGTTACGATTATCCCATCTACACGTAGCATCTCCCGCTTCTCCACGTCAGGATTGTTAGGGTAGAGAGTCATGTTACAGGGTGTCCTCTGAGAGTATGAGAGAGTGTACTCCGACTGTGAGAGGTTGCCAAGGAGGGCATATAGTCCCAGGATATATTGAATCCGCCCATCCACCGGAAAAGTCAATATTTCACCAGAAATCGCCCAAAAAGCTGCGAGACTAAGATGGAGGAGACAAAAACACTAAATCATGTTTTCTCTGTGGGCCTTAAGCGCTCGGTCAATTATTTCCCTTACCCTTGGTGTAATGCGGACGGCGATAATTGCTATATTTGGATGCTCATTTCTGTAGACTCGAAATATCTCATCTGCAAATGCTTGTCCAATTGTAGTTATCCCATCAAAATCTAAGAATACTTCTAGAAAGCCCTCCAGGCGCGCCAGCAATCGCCTTGCCTGGGAACGTGACACAAGCTCCTCCCCTTCATATTTGAGCAATTTCAGAGGAACATGTGTCCGTGTGAATCCATAATCGTGGTGTTCAGATGCGAATTTATCGAATACCTCCGTCCTTGTTATATCCGTTGCCGTACGAATTTCCATGGAGACGGCTGTTCCTTCTAGTGGGGGCGATTCTTCAACTTCTATTAACCAGTCATCTCTTATTCTTTCCTTTGAATATAGGAGTGTGCCTGAGTCTATTGAAAACTTGTCAAACATTCGAGATGTAAAGAATATACCCTCCCCTGTGTGTCTTTCTTCATCCGTTGTTACCTTTCCCTTTGACAGCTCTAACAATGCGTGTCTTGGGTCAAGTAGATTCAGCTCCGATTGCAGCTTATTCCATATTCCAACCCCTGTATCAATTACTTCCAGGCTGACCTGGGCGGCATTGCGCTTTATTTTAATCATCGAGGAATCCGAGGCAGAGTGGTCTATCACATTGTTATAGATTTCAGTAAATCCATATTGGCAGATGTCCCGAACGTTTTTTTTGATCCCGTCCATTAATGGCAGGATTCTTTCCCTCCAAACGACGTCTTCTTGTTGGTTTTCAGCTACATTGAGTTCTAACCTCTCATCTACAATGTTCAGCAATTGGTATCTGCGGCCCTTTGTCTTTCCTGTGGCAATCAGCAATCCTTCATTAGCCAAATCCCGAAGGTGATTGCTGACGGCTGTCCGGGAGATGTCGAACCTGGATGCCGCAAGCCTGTTTATCTCCTTCGGGTGCGACTCTACATTATTGAGAATGAATTCCTTGATTTTCTCTTTTCGTTTTCTTCTCGCCACCAGCTACTCCTTTATTTACAACCTTGGCCCCCATAATCTACAACTTTCCCGGGATTATTTCCAACTTTCTCTTGACATTGCTCGTGTTCACTCTACGCTCCGGATCACACCGGCGATGGAAGCTGGAGTGGCTAATCACGTTTGGGAGCTAGAAGAAATCGTGGGGCTGGCTGATTAAAGGCAAACTGATCCGGTACCCAAGGCTCTAGGGGTCGGTCGGGCGTCGTGGGATGAGGCGGGGCCGCCCTCCAAGGGCCGCCTCGTAGTCGGTCAGGCGGGCCAGAAGCGTCTCTTCATGGCGGATTCTCAAAGCCAGCAGGGCTACGTTGACCGCAGTAGCCCATACGGCCGTCAGCACCGCCCCGAAGAGGAGCGGTAAAGCCAGTAACTCAACGAATACCACAAGGTAGTTGGGGTGGCGGAGGAGGCGGTACGGGCCGCCTGTGGCGATCTCCATGCCCGGAACCACGAGGAGGCGGGTGGACCATCGTGCCCCAAGGGTCCTAATGGTCCAGATGCGGAGAGCCTGGGCTGAGGCGAAAAGCGCCATCCAAAGGCCCCAGAGGGGCCCGAACGACGGCCCCCGCCACCAGCCCTCGACCAGGAGGCTCACCAGGAACGCGGCGTGGAGGGCGACGAACCACGGGTAGAGGAATCGGCCCCCCTCCACCGCCCCCTGGGCACGGAGCATCGATTCGTTGCGCCTCGAGCGTCGAAGCTCCCAGAGCCTCTGGCCTGCGACCAGAAGGACTGCGCCGAAGAGCAGGGCTCGGCCTCCGTCGATCATGCGTCCTCCTCCCACCGGATTAAGAGCTGCTCGGCGCTGAAGCCTGGGCCCAGGGCGAAGAGGAGCCCGTAGTCGCCCGCCGTCGCCTGGCTCTCAGCCAGGACCCGGTCGAGAACGAAGAGGGCCGACGCGGAGGACATGTTTCCGTAATCGCGCAAGACCGCCTTTGGGATGACGAGCCGCTCAGAATCGAGCTCGAGCGCCTCGGCGTAAGCCCCGAGGACTTTCGGCCCCCCGGGGTGGAGGATGTGGTGGGCAACATCGGAAGGTTCAAGGCCGTAGGGCTTTAGGAACTGCTCGACGGCCGGGCGCACGTAGCGGCGGACGAAGGTTGGAATGGTCTTGGAGAATCGTACCCGGAAGCCGTCATCGGCCACGTCCCAGCCCATGACGTCGTAGGTCTTGGGCCAAAGCGTGCTGTGGGCGCCTAGGAGGCGGGGGCCGGAGGCTTCGGCCTCTTCTCCCGCCACGAGCACGGCCCCCGCGCCATCGCCGAAGAGGGCGGTCGCGATGAAGTTGCTCTTCGAGCGGTCCTCCGGGCAGAAGGTGATGCCGCAGAGCTCGACGGCCACGAGCATGACGAAGCCGCTCGGCTCGGAGCGGGCCAGCTCCGCGGCCCGTGCCAGGCCCGCCACGCCTCCTGCGCACCCGAGCCCCCAGATCGGAAGCCTGCGGGTGTGCGGGCTCATCCCCAGGCGCTCGATGAGGTAGGCGTCTATGCTCGGGGTGGCGATCCCGGTCGTGGAGACGACGAGCAGGGTGCCGACCTCCATTGGGTCGAGCCCGGCCCGCTCAAGGCAGACCTCAGCCGCGGAGGCGGCGAGGTTTGTCGCCTCCTCGATGAAGCGGGCGTTGCGTTCGGAAAAGGAGTGGGCCCCGGCGATCCAGTCGGGTTTCATGGCGAAGTATCTCCGGGCTATCGCAGCGCGGTCGAAGACGGACAGGAGCCGGTGGAGCCCATCCAGGGAGCCGGAGAAGTGGTCGCGGCTGAAGGCCTGCACTGCCTCTTGGGATATCACGTGTGCGGGGACGGCCGTTCCCACCGCGGCGATACGTGCCATGGGGCCCTCCGGGATGATAAGAAGACTCGGTTTCTGTGTAGACTATGCGTGAGGAGGAGGCTTCGCTGCTCAGCGAACCTCGATGGTACCCTCTTCACCGCCGCCTAAGGCTCGGTGGAGTGCGCGGTTACAGTAGAAAATATACGTCCCTGGGGTGGTGGGGGCAAATGGGACATCGACAGTCTGGCCGACGGGTATCTTGACATCTACGACACGATGACCCTCGGGGTCTTTAACGGTCAGGTTGTGAGCATGGGCTGTGGTGTTTGTAACCGAGATGGTGACGGGCACGTTCGACTTAAGGGTGAGGCGTCTCGAGTCGAACGCGTTATCCAGCACCTTAAGAGCGACCACCGGCCGATTCGCGGCCCTGGCGGCGGGAGGCACCCTCTCGGGGGGCGGGGGCGGTGGAGCAGGGGAGGAACAACCCGACACCAGGAGAAACCCAAGCACGGCGAGCCCTAACCACTTTTGCCCTATTGGTGGCATGCTTCGTATATTCTGAATAACAAGGCTCTGGACGGGACGGTCCCCCTCTAAATCAGATGAACAGCGGCGCCAGAACTAGGCTCACCACGCTCATCAGCTTGATGAGGATGTTCATGGAAGGCCCAGAGGTGTCTTTGAATGGGTCGCCCACGGTGTCGCCGACCACGGCAGCCATGTGAGCATCTGAGCCCTTGCCGCCCAGGTGCCCCTCTTCAATGTACTTCTTGGCATTGTCCCATGCGCCGCCGCCGTTGGACATCATGAGGGCCATGAGAACACCGGTCAGCGTAGCCCCGACGAGCATCCCCCCCAAGGCCTCCTTTCCCAGGAGGAGGCCTACGGTAACGGGAGCTAAGATGGCCGTGAGGCCGGGAAGAATCATCTCTCGAAGGGCAGCTGTGGTGGCGATATCCACGCAGCGGGCGCTATCGGGCTTGGCCGTCCCTTCCATCAGGCCAGGAATCTCGCGGAACTGGCGGCGAATCTCTTGGACCATCTTGAAGGCGGCCTTACCCACGCTCGTCATGGTCATAGCGGCGATAATGAATGGGATGGTGCCGCCTATAAAAACACCGATGATGACCAGAGATTTGGTGATGTCGATGCTATTGAGGTGGACGGCCTGGGTATAGGCGCTGAAAAGTGCCAGGGCCGTAAGGGCGGCGCTACCAATGGCGAATCCTTTTCCGATGGCCGCCGTCGTGTTGCCTAGAGCATCGAGCCCGTCGGTGATCTTGCGGGTCTCTGGACCGAGGCCGCTCATCTCGCTGATGCCGCCGGCGTTGTCCGCGATGGGGCCGTAGGCATCCACGCTCATGGTTATGCCGATAGTGGAGAGCATGCCGACCCCTGCGAGCCCGATTCCGTACAGGCCGCCGAATTTGGAGGCGAAGAAGATCGCCGCACATAGGGCAAAGACGGGCAGCGCGGTCGATTCCATCGCCACCGCCAGGCCGGTAATCATGTTGGTGGCAACGCCTGTCTGGCAGCTCTCGGCGATACGAATGATGGGCTTTCCTGCCGTGTAGTACTCGGTCAGCAGCCCGATTACGATGCCCGCTATACAACCGCTGAAGAGGGCCCAGTAAACGCGCATCGGGATGTTCATCCTAGACATAATCCACCAGCTGGCGATCAGGAGAAGACCTGCTGAGACGAAGGTCGAGTAGCGTAGCACGCTGGCTGGGTCGAGCCGCCGGAAAACCCGAATGGAAGCAATGCCCGCAACGGAAGCGAGGAGGCCCGCCATAACGATGAGAAGCGGCAGGGCCATGTACTCGAAGGCCAGCGCGCCCATGGTTGAGCCGATAGCGATGGTGGCAATGACGCTCCCCACATAGGACTCGAAGAGGTCAGCCCCCATGCCGGCGGTATCGCCGACGCAGTCGCCAACGTTGTCCGCGATCACGCCGGGATTGCGTGGGTCGTCCTCTGGGATGCCGGCTTCGAGCTTTCCAACGAGATCTGCGCCCACGTCGGCCGACTTCGTGAAGATACCTCCCCCCACACGTGCGAAGAGGGCGATGGAGCTGGCTCCCATAGCGAAGCCATTAATGATGGTTGGGTCCTTGTCAGCAAAGAGGTAGAAGAAAACTCCGATGCCCACAAGTCCTATACTCGCTACGGAAAGTCCCATAACGGCACCGCCGGAGAAGGCCACCTCCAAGGCCTTCGCCTGGCCGTGGGTGTTGGCCGCCTCCGAGGTCCGAACGTTGGCCCTGGTTGCGGCCTCCATCCCGAAGTAGCCCGCCAGCATGGAGCAGAGGGCGCCGAATAGGAAGGCAATGGCCGTCCACGTATTAATGAATAAGGCGAGTCCAATGAATACGGCGGCGATGAAGACGACAAGATAAGTGTACTCACGGCGGAGAAAGACCATGGCCCCTTCGTGGATAGCGTCTGCTATTTCCACCATGAGCTCGTTGCCGGGCGGTTGCTTTTTAATGTAGTTGTAGATGAACCCTGCGATGACCAACCCGAAGATGCCCAGCACGGGCGCGAAGATGGTTAGGGACTCCATACCTTCTCTCCTATAATCAGGTGCGGGGGGTTTACGATGCGCCTGGGCTGATGCGTCCTTACCAGGTTGTTCGTTGCTCTAGCACAGCGGCAACGTGGTCGGCTGAGGCCGCTATAGTCGCCTCCAGTTCCGAAAGCGTCTCGTCTCCAATTGGCGCCAAAACGTAATCGGTGGCGGTCGTGTCGTCGGGAGGTCGGCCCACCCCCACTCGAATGCGGCAGAAACAATCAGTTCCAATGGCGCTGATTATTGAGGCCACCCCCTTGTGGCCCGCAGATCCTCCCAGGTACTTCTCCTTGATCCGCCCCGGTGCCAGGTCGATGTCATCGTGGATGACCAACAGTGATGCAGGGGAGAGCCGGTAAGCGCTCAGCAGGTGGCCCACTGACGTCCCACTTTTGTTCATGAAGGTCAAGGGCTTGGCGAGGACGACGAGCTCGCCAGCGATCTTGCCGGCATAGGTGGTGCTGTTACAGCGGACCCCTAAAGGCTGTGCTGGATAGCGCTTCAGAAGTTCGTCAAGAACCAGGGAGCCCACGTTGTGCCTTGTCAGAGCGTAGCGTGGACCAGGGTTACCCAGGCCCACGATGAGTTTCACCCCTTTGGTCTCCCCAGCTTCGGTGCGGGATGCACCCTACTCGGCGGCAGGCTCCTCCTTCTTTTCCTCGGCGGCCTCCTCTTCAACCTCCTCCTCCTCAACTTCTTCTTCCTCGACCTCTACCTCCACCCTCGGGGCGGCGACGCTTACCACAGGTGCATCCAAGTCGTCGAGAATTGTGACCCCGCCCGGGACGGACAGGTCGGAGACGCGGAGCCCATCCCCGATTTCTAAATCAGAGACATCAAGGGATAATCGATCGGGTATCTGGTCCGGTAAGCACTTGACGTGGAGGTTGTAGAGTTGCTGGGTCAGGACTCCGCCTTCATCGACACCGGCCGGGACGCCCACCAGCTCCACCGGTACGTGCACTTCCAACTCCTCGTCCAGGGCGATCTGGTAGAGGTCCACATGGAGAAGGTGGCTTCGAATGGTGTCGAATTGAAGCTCGCGCAGGATGACATTTAGATCTTGGGATTTCTCACCGGAGATGTTGAGCTGGACAATAGCATTCTCCCCCGCCTGGGAGCTGAGAACCCGCTGGATTTCCTTTGGGTCGAGGACTAGAGGTACCACCCGATCTCCGCCGTAGAGGATCCCGGGAATTTTTCCACCCCTTCGTAGCTTCCTGGCGACACCCTTGCCCGTCGCTTCGCGGACGCTACAGCTGATTTGCAGCTTATCCATGGTCGGCTTTCCTCTTAGTTAGCTCAATCGAACAAGGCGCTGACGGAGAGCCCTTCGTGGATGCGTTGGATTGTTTCGGCCATCAGCGGGGCCATGGAAAGGACTTTTAGCTTTGGACATTCCTTGTCCTTCCCGTTGAGCGGAATCGTATCGGTAACCACAAGCTCCTCTAGGGCCGAGTTGTTGATTTTCTCCAACGCCGGGCCCGTCAGGACAGCGTGAGTGGCGCAAGCGAAGACAGCTTTAGCGCCATTTTCCATCAGTGCATCGGCTCCGCGGGTAATGGTCCCGGAGGTGTCCACCATGTCGTCGACCAAGATGGTCACCCTCCCTCTCACGTCTCCGATGACATGCATTACCTCAGCCTGGTTCTTGGGGGTGCGTCGTTTATCAATTATACCGAGCTCGACGTTGAGCCGTTTGGCGTATGCGCGGGCCCTCTCCACCCCGCCGGCGTCGGGTGCAACGATGACGAGGTCATCGTACCCAAGGTTTCGGATGTAGTCTATGAAGACGGCCGAGGCGAAGAGGTTATCAACCGGGATGTTGAAAAACCCCTGAATTTGGCCTGCGTGTAGGTCTATGGTGAGGAGCCGCTGGGCACCGGCGGCTGTGAGGATATCTGCCACCGCTTTTGCCGATATAGGGACCCTTGCCTCAACCTTTCGATCCTGTCGGGCGTAGCCGAAATATGGCATCACGACGGTGATACAGCCTGGGCTGGCCCGCTTCGCAGCGTCCAGCATGAGCACGAGCTCCATGATGTGGTCGTTGACAGGAGGGCAGGTGGACTGAATGAGGTAGACGTCGTGGCCCCGGATGTTCTCCTTGATCTGGACGTAGACCTCCCCGTCCATGAAGTTGGTTATCTCGGTCTTGCTTAATGGCATTTCGAGGTGTTGGCATACGGCTTCAGCGAATTTGGGGTTTGAGCGGCCTGCGAAGATTTTTGGTTTTCGATACATTGGTTGTTCTATAAGCGGCCGTTGGGGGGTTAGCCGCCAGAAGCCTGCCCGGGGGAAAACCCTTCCCCCTCGCCGGCGGTCTCTAGCGGAACAAAAAATACCCTTTCCCAATCAGTGATAGGTTCGATGGCGGTGACTGTCCATCCGGGCCGCGCCACGGCCAGTGTTGACTCGGCCGAGGCGGCTTCAGGGAAGAGCCCAAAGACCGTAGGGCCGCTACCTGAGAGCGTTACGCCAAACGCGCCCCCTTCTCTCAGGGCTGCCTTGATCATACTCACTTCGGGATAGGTCTGCTCCACAATAGGCTCGAAGTCATTGTGGAGATATGGGCCAATCTCCTTAAAGCGTCTCATCTCCAATAAGAACCGCAACATACTAAGAGCTTCCGCAGCCTTTGTCAACCCGAAAGTTACCTCCCCGTATGCCCACGCTGTAGAGACGGAGAAACCGGGGTTGACCAGAACGATGCTCAGCCCCTCCAGAGGCGGCAGAGGTGTGAGCTCGTCCCCCTTGCCCTCGGCCCACGCCGCCGCAGCCGTGAGGAAAAAGGGCACATCTGCGCCCAAGGCGGCTCCCAGCTCCACCAAGGCCTCCTGGTCCATTGAAAGGTCCCAGAGACGATTGAGACCCAGAAGGACAGCGGCGGCGTTGCTTGAACCCCCACCCAGCCCAGAGCCAACGGGGATTCGCTTCTTTAGCGTGATGTCGACGCCACTGTCCACCCCAGCGTGGGCCTTTAGCGCCTGGGCGGCTTTCACAGCGAGGTTGGCCTCGTCGGTGGGAAGGCTGGCACCCGACACTTTGCACGAGACCAGGCCCTCCTGCAGCGTGAGAGTGATTTCATCGGCGAGCGAAATCATCTGGAAAGCCGATTCAATGTCATGGTAGCCGTCGGGGCGTTTGGCGATTACCCGGAGGCCCAGATTTACCTTGGCCGGGCTGCGAAGTACCAGTGACGGAGCATCCACGCCTTGGCCCTCACTCCAGAGCCATCCTTTGAGCGCCTGGCGGGATGGGAAGCTCAAATACCTCCTCACCAGCGCCCTGGTTCACCCGCACCAACTGGTAGTCCACCGTCAGGGAGAGGTGGCGCTGGGGTAAGTCAACTTCCACCAAAAGCGGCAAAGGATAGCCTTCGATTGGACGGAATCGCCCATTTTTAACCCTGAGGACTTCTCGCCCGTTAGCGTCGTACCTGGTGCGGGAGAGAACGGTGAGGTCTCGCCGTGAAACCACCACCACCTGCCTGCTCGCGACCGGCCCCTCGAGGATGAGGAGACGATAGGCATTCTCGCCTGATTCTTGCTCCAGGCGGAGGTTGGCCGTATCGGCCACGGGAGGAATGGTTCCGGCAAGGATAGCCACCAACTCCTCGAGGTCCAATGGAACCCCGGTGAGACGCTCAATGGTATCCCTCGATGTGGGTCCTTCCCAGTAGCGAGCCCTTAAGGGGTCAACCCACCGGATGTGGTTGCCTGCCGCCACCAATATTCCAGTGGGCTGGCCCAATGGGCTTAGTGTCTCCAGCCGGAGGGACCGACGCCCGCGTATCACCAGGGCGTGGTCGGCAGAGAGGTCCTGCTCCGGGGTGCGGAGCGTCAGGCGTACCCTGGCCGTCAGGTCGGCGAGTTGGCCTCGGCGCTCGGCCAGTGCTTCGAGGAGGGGGCCCGGTGTCTCGAAGGTCTGCTCCACCCGGGCAGGGATGGCCCATGGCGCCAAGACCCCCCCCTTGCATCCCACGCAGAGTAGGACGACCAGCCCTAGGCCCGCGCACCTCACGGGCCTTTCGTCCTGTGTGCCCCCTTCGTGAGTTTATCTAACTTCTTTTGGACCTTGGGGTCGTCCTCGACGCTCAAGGAGCTTCGATAAGATTCGATTGCTTCCTCGTAACGACCCAGAGCGCGGTACACATCGCCCAGGTGGTCGATGATGACGGCGTCGTCTTTGACCTGCACGATTGCTTTCTCAAGTTCCGCCGAGGCCTCCTCCAGGAGTCCCTGCTTGAAGTACGCCCAGCCCAGGCTGTCGAGGAAATAGCCGTTATCGGGTTCGTAGGAGAGGGCTTTTTTGATGAGGCGGACGGACTCCTCAAGGTTGGTCCCCTTGTCAGCCCAGAGGTAGCCCAAGTAGTTGTAGGCGTTGGCGTGGTCGGCGTTGAGCTTGATAGTTTGACGCATGGCCTCGATGCATAGGTCATACTCACCAATCTTCTCGTAAGCCGCGCCAAGGTTAAAGTGGTAGCGATCGACATCGGGAGCGATGGCGATGGCCTGCTTGAAACTTTCAATCGCCGCGTCATGCTTTTTCATGTCGATGTAAACGGCGCCGAGGAAAAATAGGGCCTGATGGTCCTTGGCGTCCAGGGCCACCGACTCCTTGAGTATGGCTATGGCCTTCTCGTCCTCCTTCATGATCTTGTATATGCGCCCCAGGTGGAGGCGGGTATCGGGGGCCTTCGGATCGGATTCCAAGATACCTTGAAGCTCGGCCACCGCCTCGGGATACTGCTTCAACTCTTCGTATACGAGAGATTTGAAGAAACGGACGCGCGTCCGCGTAGGCTTGGCGGCCATCACTAAGTTGAACTCCTCCAGAGCACGGTTGTAGTCCTCCTGCTGGAGATAGATGAGTCCCAGGCGCTCGTGAATCTCAAGGTTCTCGGGCTCGTTTTGGGAGATGGCCTTGTAGGCCTCCAGGGCTTTGGGCAGGTCTTCCTTCCGGACGAACACCCGGCCGAGGCGACTCCTTATGAGGTTGTTGTAGGGATTAATCTCTAGGGCCTTCTGGTACATTTCGGCAGCCTGGCCGTACTTTTCCTGGAGCTCATAGATGGAGCCGAGGCTCGCTGCGGCCCGCTCGAAGTTGGGGTCGATGAGCAAAACTTTCTTCAAGTACTCCTCGGCCCGGGCGTAGAGCTTCATGTTCCCGTAGACCCGTCCCAGGTAATAGGTGCCCAGAAGGCTCTCAGGGTCTATGGCGATGAGCTTATCGAAGGTCTCGATAGCCTCCTCGTACTTCTGCTCTTCGGCATACAGTGTTCCCAGAAAGAGGTAGGCCTCAGTCGACGATGAGTCCTGCTTGATAATAATCTTGTACTGCTCTATAGCGAGCTGGCGCTGGCCGAGGCTCGGGTATATTCGCCCCAGGAGGAAGCGGGCATCGATATAGTCTGGATTGAGGACAAGGGCTTCTTCAGCCTCACTTATCGCCTCTTTGATCTTGCCCTTGCGCAGCAGTTCCGTTGCAAGGCGGGTGTGGAGAAGGGGTGAGCGGGGATCGTATATGAGGGCCTTACGGTATTCGCCTATGGCTCCGGCCAGGTCGTTTGCCTGGTCCTTCAACTCCGCTTGGATGAAATGGGAGTAAGCCTTGTAGTGGGGGTCCACTGCAAGGAGCGCCGCTCCCGGCGGGACCACAACCCCCTCAAGACGAGGCGTGGTAATGGGCGGGGACGGGGCCCTCGCCTGCGGGAGCTGCGGGAACTGTTGTAAGGGTGCGCACCCTGCGGCGAGCCAGGCAGAGGCCCCCAAAACTAAGAGCAACAGGCGGCGGCTCAAGATGGCGCATCCTCTTCGATTGGTCGCGAGGCAGCGAGCACCCTTCGGAGAGTTGCTCGCAAGCCTGGGTCGTCAACATCGGATACCACATCCTCAAGATAGGCCGCCGCCTCGGGAGCGAGCTCAGCAGAGTCCTCTGGGGGTTCGTCGGCAGGAGGGGCGACAGGAATCGGGCCTACCTGCAGGTATATTCCCTCGATGACTTGACGGCCGAGGGCAGCGTTCAGCCCCTCCAGCATGGTCTCTTCCAAGTAGCGGAGCTGCTGGAGCCAGGCGCTGTCAACAACCGTTACGACCAGGGTTCGCCCCCGGACGGTCTGAGGATGCGTGACCCTTGCAACAGCCTCCCCTACCACCTCTGGCCAAAGCACCATCGCAGCCCCTTTCGCCACAGCCTCGCCCAGCCCCAGGTCCTGGATGGCCTTGTCCAGGACTGCTCCTAGGGGGGCCATGGTCTGTGACCGGGGGAGCCCCGGCCGGCGGGATTTGTTGGGAGAGGTCTCAGGCATAGGAGTCGAGCTCGTTTCCTCAGTGGAGCGATTCGATGTACTTTTCGGCGGCTAAGGCGGCGGTGCACCCATCGCCGCCGGCGGTAACCGCTTGGCGGTAAGAGTCTATTCGGACATCGCCGGCCGCGTAAATGCCCGGTACTGAGGTCTGCATGTGGAGGTCGGTGATTATATGGCCTGCCTCATCCATCTCTACCAGGCCCTTAACGAAGTCTGTGTTGGGCTTCGAGCCGATGTAGACAAAGAGGCCATCTGTGGGATGAACGGACTGCTCAGCAGTCTTGACGTTCTCCAACAAAATTTCTTTGACCATCCCATTGCCGTGAATCTCCCTGACCACCATTTCCCACATAAAGGAGACTTTTTCGTTGGCAAAGGCCCTTTCCTGTAGGATCTTGCTCGCCCGCAACTGGTCGCGGCGATGAATTACGGTCACGGTCTCTACAAGTCGGGTCAAGTAAAGGCCCTCGTCTATGGCGGCGTCTCCCCCTCCCACCACGACGACATCCTGGTCGCGGAAAAAGGCCCCATCGCAGACGGCGCAGTACGAGACCCCCCGGCCGGAGAACTCCTCCTCACCGGGTACGCCCAGCTTGTTGATCTTCGCCCCACTGGCTATGAGCACTGCCTTGGCCACGAAGGGCCCCTCGTCGGTGTGGACGATACGGTCCGTACCGTCCAGCTCAATGCTGTTGGCATCACTATAGCTCAGCTCCATTCCGAAGTCCTTAGCGTGCTCAAGCATCTTCTCGACGAGGTCGGGGCCCGTGATAGCCCGGAAGCCGGGGTAATTTTCCACGTCTTCAGTGAGCGCTAATGCGCCCCCAGGTGTCAGCCTCTCGAGGCAGACGGTCTTCATCCGGGCGCGCGCTGCGTAGAGCCCGGCGGCGAGGCCCGCCGGTCCCCCACCAATGATGATAAGTTCATAACGGTTGGCCTCGGTCATAGAGAGCTCCTTATAGAGGGCTGGTATCCCAAACCGGTCGGGCCGCTGATTTGATTTGGGCGATAGCGGCCATTATATCGTCAACCACCTCCTGAGCAACTTCCCGCGAATGGGGATGGTCATAATATCGGTCGAGATTCAACGGTTTTCCAAAAACCACCTTCACCCGGCCGTAGGGCCGGGGCAAAATGCACCGTTTGGGCCAAACCTTCTCGGTGCCAAAGAGCGCCGTTGGGATGACCAGGGGCCGTCCTTTATGGATGAGCCAGCCAGCGCTCCGCATGCCGGGTTGGAGCTGACCATCGGGGCTTCGGGTCCCCTCGGGAAAGAGCATTACCCTCTCGGTCTTCATAAGCTCCACAATTCCCCCTAGGGAAACGAAATCCCGGCTGCCCTGATTGATGGAGAATACTCCCAAGGAGCGGAGGATTGCCCCTATTACGGGAATCCGTAAGAACTTCTCCTTCGCTGGCGCTATAATAAACTCTATGGGAGTAATAGGCCATCGTGTCATGACGGCCATAGGGAGGAGCAACACGTCCAGGGCCGAGCAGTGGTTGGCCACAAGGAGCACTCCCCCGCCGTGGGGGACGTTCTCGCGGCCTTGAATCTCCACACGTGCTAAGAGCCTCACAAAGGTATTGACGACTATGATCGCGATGAAGAGCCAGAGCTTCTGCAAGAAGGTCCGATGGATCATGACTGTCTATGCCGCGGAGGGCGATACCCCACCGCTGGCCTCAACTCCTTTGTTTCTATATAGTTACACAACTCTAAAACAACTTTCATTATAGGATAGGCCCGTGTCCTTTTCAACCCCAAAGTGGGTCCTCTGCGCCAGGCCCTTGCCTTGACTTTACAATGGCCTCCGGTATACTTGTGGCGCCTTAGCCGAGGGCGCCCTACGGTGGGAGCCATTGTCCATGTCCACCATCAATCCAAGCATCTTCCGGGAATACGATATCCGAGGCATCGTCGGCGAAGACCTTGAGCCATCGGTCGTTACGACCATCGGTCGAGCCTACGGGGCTTACCATGGCGCCAACGGGGCGAAGACCGTCGTGGTGGGATACGACGCCCGGCTTCACTCGCCTCTCTTCCGCGATGCCCTCATCGAGGGGATCACTTCTACGGGCTTAAACGTCGTTGATGTTGGGTTGATCCCCACGCCCCTTCTCTACTTCGCCCTTTATTACCTCGATCTCGACGGCGGGATGATGATTACTGGAAGCCATAACCCGCCTGAATACAATGGGTTCAAAATATGCGTAGGCAAGACGACCATCTCTGGCGCCGAAATTCAAGAGTTTCGGAGCGTCGTGGAGAAAGGCTCCTTCCCTTCGGGTCGGGGCAGCTGCTCCACGGCAGACATTATAAGCCCCTACATCGAGTACTGCACGAAGAACATCGCCCTTGAGCGGCCCGTCCGGGTGGTTGTGGACGCCGGTAACGGCACCGGTGGGATCGTCGGGCCGACGATAATGAGGCATCTAGGCTGTGAGGTCAAGGAGCTCTACTGCGATCCCGACGGCACCTTTCCCAATCACCATCCCGACCCCACGGTAGAGGCCAACATCCAAGACCTCAAGGACTCCGTTACCGCCGGTGGCTATGAGGTGGGGATCGGATACGATGGGGACGCAGACCGTGTGGGTGTGGTGGACGAACGCGGGGAGGTCATCTGGGGCGATATGCTGCTGCTTTTGGCAGCGCGGGACGTCCTGAAACGACATCCGGGAGCGACGATCATCTGCGAGGTAAAGTGCTCCCAGACGCTCGTCGATGAGGTGGAGCGCATCGGCGGCCGATGCATCATGTGGAAGACGGGCCACTCCCCCATAAAAAAGAAGCTAAAGGAGGAGGGCGCCCTTCTCGCCGGCGAGATGAGCGGCCACATCTTTTTCGCCGATGAGTATTTTGGCTACGATGACGCTATTTACGCCTCCCTCAGGCTCCTTCGTCTCCTGGCGGCGAGCGGCCAGAGCCTCTCGGCCATGCTCGCCGATGTGCCGCCGACCTACTCAACTCCCGAAATCCGTGTGGCCTGTCCCGAAGAGCGTAAGTTCGTCCTTGTGGAGGAGCTGACCGCCTACTTCAAGGAGCGCTACGATGTGCTCGACGTGGACGGCGCCCGGGTGAATTTTGAAGACGGCTGGGGCTTGGTGCGCGCCTCCAACACGCAGCCGGTGTTGGTGCTGCGTTTCGAGGGGACGAGCCAAGAAGCCATGGAGCGGGCGAAAGAGGTCATCCTCACCCGGTTGCGCCGCTACCCCGAAGTCGAGGGGCTTGATGTCCTTTGAGATAGCGATACTAAGCGATCTTATTCAGTGGACCATCCATTGGGCAAAGACCCCTTACGGGGCTTTGGCGCTCTTCGCGCTGGCCTTCGTCGAGAGTTCTTTCTTCCCCATCCCGCCCGATGTGCTGCTCATACCGTTGGCTATCCTCCAGCCCCCTCTGGCTCTCTTATACGCTGCCATCTGCACAGTCGGGAGCGTGCTCGGCGGGATGTTCGGCTACTTTATCGGCCTCAAGGGCGGCAAGCCCTTCCTGGAGCGGTTCGTAGCCCGAGAGAGGATCGTCGCCATCCACAACTACTTCGACCGCTATAACGCCTGGGCCATCGGGATTGCTGGCTTCACCCCCATCCCCTACAAGGTCTTCACCATCGCCGCGGGTGCCTTCTACATTAACTTTCGCCTCTTCGTTCTCGCCTCGTGCGTGGGTCGAGGCGGGCGGTTCTTCCTCATCGGTGGGCTCATCCTGATCTTTGGCCCTCAAATTCAGTCCCTTCTAGCAAAGCACCTTGCATGGACGAGCCTACTTTTTGTTCTCCTTCTGTTGGGCGGTTTCCTAGCCCTGCGCTTGCTCCCGACGCCCTGGAAGTCCTCGCCCGAGCCGGTCCAGACCCGCGAAACTTCTTGAGGGGCCGCTGCGTTGTCTACCCTTTACGGCGTTATCATGGCGGGTGGTCGTGGAACCCGATTTTGGCCCCTGAGCCGCCGGCGGATGCCGAAGCAGCTCATGAAGTTTCTTGGTTCCGAGACGCTATTAAGGCGGACGGTCGAGCGACTTAAGCCCCTCATCCCGCCCGAGCAGCTTCTCATCGTCACAGGGGTTGAGCATGCCCGAACAATCCGCCGCCAATTCCCTGACATCCCACGGGAGAACATCCTGGCCGAGCCCGAGGGTCGAAACACAGCCCCCTGCATAGGATTCGCAACATGTGAAATTGCCAGGCGGGAGGAGGGGGCGACGATGGGAGTTTTCCCGGCTGACCACGTCATCTCCAAGGAGCGCGATTTCCGTAGCCTACTCAAGGGGGCCGCCCGGCTCCTAAGCTCTCGCCCCGAGGCCCTCATAACCTTCGGCATGCAGCCGACCCGTCCGGCCACAGGATACGGATACATCAAACTGGGACCAGAGGTAGCCCGAACCGGGAACCGTCCCGTCTACGCCGTGGCGGCCTTCGTCGAGAAGCCCGGCCTCGCCACCGCCCGCCGCTACGTCAAGAGCCCCCGCTACCTCTGGAACGGAGGGATGTTCCTCTGGAAAGTTGACGCCATAAGGTCGGCCTTTGATACCCATCTGCCGGAGATGTCCCAGGGCCTGGAGGCCATAGATGGAATCCTCGGCCGGCGTAACGCCTCCAGGCGCCTGAAGGATATCTACCCGCGGCTGCCGGCCGTCTCCATCGACTACGGGGTTATGGAGAGGGCTGAAACCGCCCTCGTCATTCCCTGCGATGTGGGCTGGACTGACGTAGGCAGCTGGAAGAGCTTGGCCGACGTGCTAGGTGCAAACGAGGAGGGAAATGTGGTAGAAGGCGAACACCTGGGGTTTGAGTCGGCGGGAAACGTCGTCTTCTCCCCCCGCCGCCTCGTAGCCACAATCGGTGTGGATAATCTCATCGTCGTTGTGACCGACGACGTGGTCCTCGTATGTCCCAAAGAGAGGGACCAAGATGTCGGGCGGTTGGTAGAGGACCTTCAGGCCAGGGGCCTCGGCCGCTATCTCTGATTCTTCGAAGAATAGGAACCAATGGGAACCTGGGAAGCGCTCACCCTGGGGATAGTCCAAGGGCTGACGGAATTCTTGCCTGTCTCTTCCTCGGGCCATCTCGTAGTGGCCCAGGCCCTGCTCGGATTCCGTGAGCCGGTGCTTTTCTTTGACGTCATGGTCCACCTCGCTACTCTTGGCTCCCTGGCGGTGGTCTTCAAGGCCGATTTGGCGTGGCTCTGGCGTTCCATTAGGCCGGCTCCTCTCGGGAGGACTTCCAACCTCAATCCGGCCAAGCGTGTTGAGGGACGCCGCTTCGTTTTCCTCCTGTTCGTTGGGATGGTCCCCACTGTGGTCATTGGGCTCCTATTCCTCCATCCTCTGGAGCGGCTTTTTGCCGAGCCAGCAAGGGTGGGGGCGATGCTCATGGTAACCGGGTTGCTGCTTTGGGCCACCAGGCGGCTACAACCGGGACGCCGCAAGATGGAAGCCATGGGCTGGTCGGATGCACTCCTCATCGGCGCCGTCCAGGGATGCGCTCTGGTCCCTGGCATCAGCAGGACGGGAGTGACGATTGCCGTTGCCCTATTCCTCGGGCTGGAGAGGGAGCTTGCTGCCCGCTACAGCCTCCTGCTCGGCATTCCCGCGATAGGCGGGGCGGTGATGTTGGGAGCATTCAAGGGCGGACTGAGTCCTACTGGTCTGGGGCCCATTCTCATCGCAATGATCTTGGCGTTCGCAATGGGCTACGTGGCGCTTAGGATTGTCCTTCGCACCGTGGCGGCCGGGCGGCTGTCTGCCTTCGCGCCATACTGCTGGCTGGTGGGACTCTTGATTCTCATCGCGGCGGCGGTGGCCTGAACTGGAGCGGGCGCAACTCCTCTAAGTCGGGTGGCTTTAGGGGCGGTGTGAGTCTTAGGGCCTTCATAGCCTCTCGGGCCGCCCTAGCCACGGATGGCCGCTGACTTAAGGCCGCCTCTCTAAGAAGCTCTGCCGTGGCATCGCCTCCCTCTTGCTTGAGGGCCTGGACCGCCGCCCGCCGTGCAGCCGGGTTTACCTCTGGGTCCACCGCCGCGCGGGCCAAGAACTGAATAACCTCCTCACCGCCGATCTTTTCAAGGACCCGCACCACCCGCACCTGACTGGCGGGATCACTGACGAAGGTGGCGATTAGCGCCTGGGCAGCGGCCCGATCGCGCATCTCCGCCATAGCGTCAATGATGGCCCGCCGCACCGCGCCGCGCTCGGTGAGGAGCCGCTCCTGAAAGAACTCTGTCACCCGAGGCCCGTCAAGCTCTTTCAAAGCCCTCACTGCTTCCGTTCTGGGGAAGCCCTCACGGTCGTAGAGGGCGATGATGGGCTCCACGGCCCGATCCCGGCCGGTTTGAGCGAGGCCTCTGAGCACCGCCTCGACGGGCGCCCAGCGATCATCGAGCAGTCGTATCAGGGCGTCGGTCGCCTCGTCCGACCCAATCCGCCCTAAGGCCCCGCAGGCTGCCCGGCGTACACTCTCGGACCGATCACCCGCTGCGGCCTCGACCAACAGTGGAACGTATAGACCATCTTGAGTCAGGCCCATATCCTCGGCCGCATGTGCCCGCGTTACCTCGTCATAGGAGAGAAGAAACCTGACGAGGGGGTCGGCTGGCTTGGACCCGGGATGAGATGTGGCACGAAGGGCGCGAACGGCCTGGCGGCGCACCGACGGGCTTGGGTCCGCCATTGTCTCCTCGATGAAGTCCGTCAGGTGGCCATCAGTGTTCAGGAGGGCCAAGCCCTCCATTGAGTACTCTCGGGTTATGGGGTCCTTATCGCGGGCGAGGCTCTTCAGGCGGGCCTCAACGGTGGGCCCATCAATGGCCGCAAGAGCCTTTGTTGCCTCTTCGCGAACGGCAATATCCTGCAGCATGGTTGAGATGAGGGGCTCGACGGCCCGGGGGTCCTTGAGGCGCGCAAGGCCTTGCGCAGCCGTATTGCGAACGAAGAGCTCTTCATCGGACTTCATTGAATCTATAAGGGCCGGCGCCACATCTGGCGAGCCCCTCCAGGCCAGCCGCTCGGCCGCGAGCATACGGTGGCGCCAGTCGGGGTGGGTCTTTAGAATGCCGAGGTCGCGCTTGATGTTCGAGGCGCACCCGCCGAGAACGAGACCCGCCGTAATTGCGATGGCGCAGTTAATAATCCTGCGGGTGAAAGCGTTGGTGATTCGGTGTGGAATCATGGGCCGCTGCAAGGGAGGATTACCGCAGCTTAACGCCGCAGCCGGGACAAAAGGATTTATGGGGCTCGGTCGCGCGCCCGCAGGAGGGACAGGTGTGTTGGTCGGGATCAGGGGCCTGCCCTCCTTCGCCCTCGAGAGCATCAAGCTCCTTCAGGAGTCTAATGGCTTCGGCTTCCATCTCCTGCTTCATCGCCTGATAATCGGCCTCCGAAAGCTTGCCGCAGGCCAGTTCGAAATCCAGATCTTTCAGGTCCTCGTAGGTGAGGTGCTTTTGCGCGAGGAGAGCTTCACGCGCTGCCTCCTTCTCGCCGTCCTCCCCCGTGCCACGGGCTCCCTCCACCTGCCGGTCGAGGAGGGGGTAGGCGATAGCGGCCAGCACTCCGGCGGCCAGGAGCCCTTGAGCGGCCAGAATCAAGATGCTCATGCGTCAAACTCCTCCATCTCTTTGGCGAGCCTTCGGGCGAAGTCCCCAGTCTCCGGGGGCTCCTTAGAGGTTTCCCTCGCCGACACCTCCCGCTGCTTAATGGAGTGGCGGGTGAAGAGCACCACAGCAACGCCACCGACGAGCAGGCCCGCCACGGGCAGCAGCCATATAAGCCACGTAAATCCCTCCCGCTTTGGTCTCAGGAGCACCCAATCGCCGTACTTGGACGTGAAGTAAGCCTTGATGGTATCGGGGCTATCTCCGGCCGCGAGCTTCTCGGCGATGAGCGAACGCATCTGGGTGGCCAGCTCCGTGGGGCTATCAGCGACAGAGAGATTCTGGCATATGGGGCAGCGCAGCTCCTTAGCCACCTCGACCACCATTGGGTCCAGAGTAATATCCTCGGGGCTTGCGGGCGCGGGGATTGTGGCTTCGCCCCGTTGGGCGGCGCCGGCCGGAATTGCGAGGGCAATAAGCCCTACGGCCAGGACTAGCCCCGCAGCAGCGGCTCTAAGGCCTTCGCCAAGGTCTCCCATTGAACTGCTCCCGCCCTCTTAAAGACGATCTTGCCTTGCCGGTCGATGATAAAGGTCTCCGGCACGCCGTAGATTCCGTAGTCGATGGATATCTTTCCCGTGATGTCTCGCCCATTGGGGAATGTGAGCTTGAATTGGTCGATAAAGGCCCGGGCCGCTTCCTCGGTATCCTGGATGTCCACTCCCACCACCACCACGGCGTTGTCGCGAAACGCCTGCCACGTCGCTTCCAGCACGGGGGCCTCCTCGTAGCACGACGGGTAGCACCAAGAGGCCCAGAAGTTGAGCACGACGATCTTTCCGCGGTGGTCGGCAAGGGTGAAGGGCTCTCCTTCGAAGGTCGTCATGGAGAACATGGGGGCCGCCTGGTGGACCAGGGGGGAGGGGACGGCCCGGGGATCGAGGGTCAGCCCGATAGCGAAAACAGCTATGAGCCCCACGAGAGCTGCTGGCACGAGAATTTTCTTCCACACTGCGAGGGCCTCCCGCTCAGGGCTGGGTGGGCCTGAAGAACCGGGTTCGGGAAGGGATCGCAGCCACCACCGCCCCCAGGGTGATGATGGCGAGGCCCAACCAAGTCCAGACCACCAGGGGGTTGATTATGGCCTTGACGGTGATCGCCTGGGTATTTCGGTCGAATTCGGCCAGGACGAGGTAGAGGTCCTCGCGGAACGTCGAGCGAATGGCCACCTCAGTGGTGGGATCCCCTCCGCCAACCAGGTAGAATCGCTTCTCAGGTTTTAATAACGCCATCGGCCGACCGTCGTTGCCTTTGTAGACGGTAAAGAGGGCATGAACGCCCACTGCGTTGCCCAGGTGGGTTGCCCCGAGACTGTCGTACTGCAGTCGGTATTCGCCAAGAGAGATGGAGTGGCCCGGAGCGAGGCGGGCCTCGATATGCCGGGAGAAGAGGGCGCTTCCGATAATTCCTATCAGCACGCATATGATCCCCACGTGGACGATGAGCCCGCCGTAGCGGCGGCGGTTCTTGGCAATTAAGCCGATAAGGGACCTTGCGTAGCCCGTCTTCCCGCCACTTAGAGATCGGCGGGCGCGGGCGCCGAGGATGAACTCTATGGCGACGGTTGTCAGCACGAAGGTTCCAAGGCCAAAGAAGAGGAGCACGAAGGCCGAGCGGACCCCAAAGGCCGCCAGTAAGGCGGCCACGAGAGCCCCTGCCGAAAGGGGTCTCAGAAAGTTGCGGCGAAGGTTCTCGGCCGTGGCCCGCCGCCAAGAGATGAGGGGTCCCACGCCCATGAAAAACATTAGGCCCAGCAAGATGGGCCCAAGGACGGCGTTGAAAAATGGGGCGCCCACGGAGACTTTCTTGCCGGTCACCGCCTCGGCGATGATGGGGAAGGTCGTGCCCAGAAACACGGTGAAGGCCGCAACCACGAGCAGGAGGTTGTTGAAGAGGAAACTAGTCTCCCGCGAGAGAAAGCTCTCCATCTTAGCCTCACTTCTCATGGCAGAGCCCCGATGGAGGACAAGCCCGTAAGAAACTAGGAGAACGAGAGCGATGAAGCCTAAGAAGTAGGCTCCGAGATTGGAGTCGCTGAAAGCGTGGACCGACGAGAGGATGCCGCTTCGGGTGAGGAAGGTTCCAAACAGGCAAAGCGAAAACGTGAGGATGATTAGCACAACGTTCCAGGTCTTCAGCATCCCGCGCTTCTCTTGAATCATCACCGAGTGGAGGAAGGCCGTCGCCGTCAGCCAGGGCAACAGAGACGCGTTCTCCACTGGATCCCAGAACCAGAATCCGCCCCAGCCGAGCATCTCATACGCCCAGCGCATGCCGAAGATGATGCCGTTCGCCAAGAAGAACCACGACAGCAGGATCCAGCGCCGCGTGATCAGGATCCAGCGTGTATCCAGCTTCCCGCTCAGCAGCGCCGACATCGCGAAAGCGAACGGAATCGTGAACGCGGTGAACCCCAAGTACAGCGTGGGCGGATGGATCGTCATC